>NZ_LWFT01001194.1:0-34187 GCF_001635105.1 Oleiphilus sp. HI0079 | reverse complement strand
AACTTTATCAACGGTTCATTTATTTTTATGTTCTAAGCGTCAACTTGAGGAAGAGCAGAGGCTGCACGCTGTTACAAACTTTAACATAAACCGCGATTACTTAGCCATATAGAGTGAAGTGAGTGAGATCAAGTGTGTGACAAAGATCTCACTCGAGGGTGTGGAGGCTAGGCTGGTCTAAGCATTCCTCTATCTTGGATAAAGGCAATAATCGTATCAACGCCCTGCTTCGTGTTCATATTGGTAAAAATGAAGGGTTTATCGCCTCGCTGCGCTGTAGCATCACGCTCCATCACTTCAAGAGAAGCGTTTACCTGCTGAGCAAGATCAATCTTATTAATAATCAATAAGTCAGATTTGGTAATACCAGGTCCGCCCTTACGCGGAATCTTATCTCCCGCGCACACATCAATCACGTAGATTGTCAGATCGGATAATTCAGGACTAAAGGTTGCGCTTAAATTATCACCACCACTTTCAACGAACACGAGCTCAAGGCCATCATGCCGAGCCTGAAGCTCGTCAATTGCCGCCAAATTCATGGAAGCATCCTCACGAATCGCGGTATGCGGACAGCCACCCGTTTCAACGCCCATGATCCGGTCTTCCTCTAATGCCTCATGCCTCAGCAAAAACTGCGCATCTTCTTTTGTATAAATGTCATTTGTCACGACCGCCATGTTGTAGCGGTTGCGTAGCTCGGCACAAAGGTTTTTCAAAAGCGCGGTCTTGCCCGACCCGACAGGCCCACCAATGCCGACACGAAGACATTGTGTTGTCATATTAACTCCTAAATAATCTTGAATATTGTGTTTCATGCTGTGCACTGAACAAAACCTGTCCAGGTAGTGAGCCCGCGATCTCAGAACGAGTACTTCCAACAACATGTGAAATGACTGGACGCAATGCAAGCAGAATAGCTTGCGCGTCCGTTTGACCTAATGGAATCGCTTTACACGCTACGGCCGTCTGGTTCTCTAACCAACTCCAAAGAAACGCCGTCTCCAACTCTTCTTGCGATAGATCTAAGGCATTCGCCGCCCAAGCATAGCCAACAAGAAAACTAGGCTTTTGCGGCATGTCCATGCCCTCAACCTTTAACTCTTGCGTCATAATCAGCCTTTTCAAGCTCTGACCCAAGTTTACCTCTTCCATGTACAGTTCGGCCGTTTCGCGACTCGCAAATACCACTTGATTAATGGAATCCAGCTGTCGCTGATTAACTTCCCTAATTGCCTGGTTGATCTGCCTAAGCAAAGGGAGATCAAGATACGCTAGCCCTATCGACATGAAGTCCCTGCACCATTTAAGCAAGCTCTCTCTATCGCTTACAGCTTCATTTTCGATCGCTTTCTCTAGACCTTGAGAATAAGCAAAAGAACCGATTGGTAAGGTTGGGCTTGCCAAATAGAGTAGTCCAAGCAGATTCGCCATTACACGTACCCTTTAGTGATGATGGTGTCCGCCTGCATATGCACCCTGTTCGGGATCGAAGCCGGCGGAGACGGTAGTTGTACGCATGCCGAGCTGCTTCAACATATCTTCTAAAATATAGTCTGGACGCATTCGTAAACGCAGCGCTTCTACTTGAATGGGGACATGGCGATTCCCGAGGTGGTAGCAGCATTTACTGAAGGTAAGCCAATCGTCACAAGTGGCCTCAACAAGGGTTTCGTTCGCAGATTTTACAAGCACCAACTCACCAGAAGAGCACTCTAGAACATCCCCATCACGAAGCACCTTGCCTCGTTCGAGGAAGAGGCCAAGAGGTTCACCGCTAACAGCCGTCGCTTTCAAGCGGCCCTTAGTGCGCTGATCATAGTCGAGAACGACGGTCAGCTCAGGTTCTCTCGGGGGAGCGCCATGAAGATGGAGCTTTTTTACGACTTCAATCATTATTATCCTAACTCGCTCTAAAACAAATAGTACCGCTGAGACAAAGGCAACTCCGCCAGAGGCTCACACTCTAAAAGTACACCATCAGCCTTCACTTCATAGTTTTGAGCATCTACCTCGATGACAGGCATCGCCGCATTATGAATCATGTCTTGCTTACGAACATTCCTTACCGACTTACAGGCACTGACTTCCCGGTTAAGCCCGTATTTTTGTTTAATGTTATCGTCGACCGCTGCTTGAGATACAAATGTTAAAGATGTTGCGTTTACCGCGCGCCCCATCGAACCAAACATCGGCCGATAATGCACAGGTTGTGGTGTTGGGATGGATGCATTCGGATCACCCATTGGCGCTGCCGCGATCATGCCGCCTTTCAGTATCAGGCTAGGTTTCGTTGCGAAGAACGCTGGTTTCCAGAGCACCAAATCGGCTAATTTCCCTACTTCTAAACTACCCACCTCATGTGCGATGCCATGCGTGATTGCCGGGTTGATCGTGTATTTTGCTATATAACGCTTGGCACGAAAGTTATCGCAACCAAGCTCCTGATCTTCTGTTAGCAAGCCGCGTTGTACTTTCATTTTGTGGGCTGTTTGCCATGTCCGGCTAATCACCTCACCAACACGCCCCATCGCCTGAGAATCGGAGGCAATCATCGAGAACGCGCCCAGATCATGCAGAATATCCTCTGCGGCTATCGTCTCTTTTCGAATTCGGGAATCGGCAAATGCAACGTCCTCGGGGATATCTGGGTCGAGGTGATGGCAAACCATCAGCATATCGAGGTGCTCGTCTATCGTGTTGACGGTGTAGGGTCGAGTCGGATTCGTCGATGAAGGCAACACGTTATCGTAACCGCATGCTTTGATAATGTCGGGGGCATGACCGCCGCCTGCGCCCTCGGTATGATAAGTATGAATACCACGCCCTTTGAATGCAGCGATCGTGTCTTCTACAAACCCCGATTCATTTAGAGTGTCTGTGTGGATCGCGACTTGAACATCATATTCCTCGGCGACCGACAAGCAGTTGTCGATCGAGGCCGGTGTCGTACCCCAATCTTCGTGGAGCTTCAGGCCAAATGCGCCTGCTTTGATTTGCTCAGCAATTGGTTCCGGTTGGCTGACATTTCCCTTACCAAGAAACCCGAAATTCATTGGCAAATCGTCCGTTGCCTGCAGCATCTTTTTGATATGCCATGGCCCTGGCGTGCAGGTTGTGGCGTTAGTTCCTGTGGCAGGCCCTGTCCCACCACCAAGCATCGTTGTGGTGCCGGACATCAAGGCTTCTTCGACCTGTTGCGGACAAATAAAGTGAATGTGCGCGTCGACGCCGCCGGCCGTGAGTATCTGCCCCTCCCCTGCGATCACTTCCGTTCCCGGACCAACATTCATGGTTACGCCTTCTTGCGTGTCAGGATTTCCGGCCTTACCTATCGCAACAATGCGGCCTTCTTTAATACCGACGTCAGCTTTAACGATCCCCCAATGATCCAGAATCAGCGCGTTGGTAATAACTGTATCAACCACCTCGCTTGCAAGGGCTTGGCTTTGGCCCATGCCATCGCGAATGACCTTTCCCCCACCGAATTTTACCTCATCACCGTAGTTGGTTAAGTCTTTCTCAACTTCGATAATGATCTCTGTATCACCTAAACGCACTCGGTCACCGGTAGTAGGGCCGAACATGTTGGCATACGCCTGCCTGCTAATCTTGCTCATACATCTCTCCCTAGACCTTACCCATCACATCGCCACGAAACCCAAAGATTTCTCGTTTTCCCGCATAGTCAACAAGTTGAACAGTCCTGGACTGACCTGGCTCAAAACGAACAGCTGTACCGGCAGGGATATCGAGCCGTTTTCCTGTCGCTAAAACTCTATCGAACTCCAGCGCAAGATTGGTTTCGGCAAAGTGATAATGAGATCCAACTTGAATTGGTCGGTCTCCAGTATTTGCAACTTTGATCTCGGTGGCGGTACGACCGGCATTTAGCTCAATCTCACCATCCTGAATAAAATATTCGCCTGGTTTCATAGTGACTCCTAAACGATTGGATTGTGGACAGTGACGAGCTTTGTCCCGTCTGGAAACGTTGCCTCAACTTGAACTTCATGGAGCATGTCTGCGATACCATCCATGACGTCCTCAGCATTCAGAATATTACGGCCTTCGCTCATCAACTCCGCGACTGTTTTGCCATCACGAGCGCCTTCCATTATTGCTGCGGATATGAGTGCGACCGCTTCGGGATAGTTTAATTTTACACCCCTTTCTTTACGACGCTCGGCGAGCAATGCGGCGGTAAAAATCAGTAACTTGTCTTTTTCTCTAGGACTCAATTCCATGAATGTTCTCCGGTATTAGGTGAGCCAGATGCGCGGCATAATTGGCTCTGCGCCCAAAACTTGGGGGCGTATATGCTGCCAAATTGAAATGAAGGTATTCCGTAATTGCTCCACGTCTTGCGATAAAGCGCGCACGATTAGGAGTTTGTGTCTGTGTGTAGCACCAATGCTCGTATCCTTAATGTCCAGCGCACTCACATGCTGCCGAATCAATTCTACCCACGTTTTGTATAAGTCCTCTTCTTCGGGTACGGCAATGAACAAGCTCCCCATGTGCTTGTAGCCCATTAGCCCCACAGAGCTCTCGAGAATGACCAGCTCGGGATCGGTGCGAAAGCCTTCATGCAACACTAAATCGCCCTCAATGGAAATCGAGATCTGCTGCGAAAGGCTCCCGGAATCAAACCAGTAACCGCCATAAGGCCGACCAAAGCTCACCATATCCCAAGCAATCAATCTGCCCTTTGCGGACACATCAATTGTCGTTGAGAGTCGAGCATTTGCACCGTTAAACAAAATATTCTCTTGAGGCAGAAATTCAAGAGAAGCACCGTCACTAACCGACAGCTGTATGTTCTGGGTCTGCACGACGTTTGCACTATCGGCCGAATATATCTTTCCCGCGGACGGCGTAGTAATGAAAGCATTAGCATTAGAGTCGACCGACACGTCGATATCAATTTGATCGCCGCTCACCATGCCTCCTGGGGGGTGAAGCAGGTAGGTGTGACATCGACCGTGTTCAGGGTAAAACGGCCTTTGCACTCTTAGCGGTCCTTCAAACTGCATTTTGGATAAAACCGTTTTATCGGACCGTTGACGATAACCAAGCGCGAGTCTCGCTTTCCACGCTCGATTATTGCCATAGGTTGCCGCTTCTGGATGCTTGCTCTCGACGACTAAACTCATATTTTTATTGCTTACTCTAAAGTAGGTTTAGTCTATACGGTTAAATATTTTCGCACCAGATCATCGTTGAGTTCGGTTAAATCTCCCGTCGCTACTTTGCGTCCTCGATCCATAATAATAAAGTTATCGGAGGTTCTTCTAACAAAGGGCAATTTTTGTTCGACCAAAAGAACTGTCAAGCCAATATCTCTGTTCAGTTTACGAATTATGTCTCCAATCTCTTGCACGATGTTTGGTTGAATCCCTTCAGTCGGCTCATCGAGAATCAAAAGCTTAGGGTCAATAACAAGAGCACGACCAATCGCTAGTTGCTGCTGCTGGCCGCCACTTAAGTCGCCACCTCTTCGGTGCCTCATGTCATGCAAGACTGGGAATAGCTCATAAATGAAGTCAGGGATTTGCTTCGCCTTGTCTTTTCGAATTGGCAAGCCGATCTGAAGATTTTCTTCAACTGTGAGCATGGGGAAAATCTGTCTTCCCTGCGGCACGTACCCGATTCCAGCGGGCGCGCGCCCTTCTGCTGAAATTTTTGTTAGATCAATGCCATCGAACATAATTGTCCCGCTTGCAGGCTTTAGTAAGCCCATGACACAGGACAACAGTGTCGTTTTTCCGACACCATTTCGTCCCATTAAACATGTACACTTGCCCGGCTCGATCTCGATGTCCAGATCCCAAAGAGTATGGCTCTCACCATAAAATTGATTCAGGTTTGATATTTGTAGCATGGTTACTCTCCGAGATAGACTTCTTTAACGCGCGGGTTGTTTTGGACATCGTCCATGCTTCCCTCTGCCAAAACAGAACCTTGATGAAGCACTGTGACGGTTCGAGCAATTGAGCGGACAAAGTCCATATCATGCTCAACGACCACGACGGAGTGCTTGCCCTCCAAGGAAATTAGAAGTTCTGCGGTTCTATCCATCTCCTGATGCGTCATGCCAGCCACTGGTTCATCTACGAGCAACAATCGTGGTTTTTGCATAATCAGCATGCCTATTTCTAGCCACTGCTTCTGACCGTGCGACAACGAGCCAGCGCGTTTTAAACCTTCATCTTGCAAGCCAATGAGCTCAAGCGTTTCCTCAATTAATAGCAATTGCTCCGAGGTCAGCTTCGCAAAAAGATTACCTAAGACAGCTTTGTTGCCTGCCATCGACAGCTCAAGGTTCTCGAAAACACTTAGCTCTTCGAAGACCGTGGGTTTTTGGAATTTACGGCCAATTCCGGCCTCTGCGATTTCTGGCTCGGTCATCTTAAGAAGATTGATCTTCTGCCCGAAATACACGCTTCCCGTATCGGGCTGGGTTTTGCCGGTGATGATATCCATCATCGTGGTTTTTCCAGCGCCGTTAGGGCCGATGATGCAGCGAAGCTCGCCCTCGTTTATATAAAGATTTAAATCGTTGATTGCCTTGAAACCATCAAAGCTCACGCTGACGTCTTCCATATAAAGAATGCAGCCCTTCCGTACATCAAGATCGGGGTTCTCAGTTGGTTGTATAAAATCGAATACGTGATCTTTGTCTCTCACCGCATCGATATAATTCATGATTGGATTGCTCATGCTGCAGCCTCCTTACGTCCGATTAGGCCAGCAATGCCTTTGGGTAAGAAGATTGTTGTAATCACAAACAAGCCGCCGAGAGCAAACAGCCATACCTCCGGCAATACGCCAGTAAAATACGTCTTCGCGTAATTCACCGCGATCGCACCAACGACCGCACCGTAAAGCGTAGCCCGGCCACCTAACGCGACCCAGACGACGAGCTCTATCGAATTTAACGGTGAGAATTCATTTGGATTAATGATGCCTACTTGAGGCACATACAAAGCACCGGCAATGCCTGCTAGCGCCGCAGAGAATGTCCAAATCCATAGTTTGAAATTCTCTACTTTGTAGCCAATAAAACGGGTGCGCGACTCAGCATCACGAATAGCCATTGCTACACGCCCCAGTTTTGACGTGACAATGAAACGACAGGCGAGATAGCCACATGCCAAAGCAACGGCCGACAGCGTAAATAACGTCAGTCGTGTCGCGTCAGATTGTAAATCAAAACCTAAAATGTCTTTGAAATCGGTTAAGCCATTGTTACCACCAAAGCCCATTTCGTTTCGATAAAATGCCAACATCAATGCAAATGTAAGCGCCTGGGTAATGATCGACAGATACACGCCTGTCACTCGCGACCGAAAAGCGAGCCAACCGAAAACAAAAGCCAGCACACCAGGTGCAACGACTACCATTAATGCAGCAAACCAAAATTGATCGAACCCTTGCCAAAACCAAGGTAACTCGCTCCAATTAAGGAACACCATAAAATCCGGCAATAAAGGGTCGCCATATACACCTCGGTCTCCGATCTGCCGCATAAGATACATACCCATCGCATAACCACCGAGCGCGAAGAACGCACCATGGCCTAAGCTAAGTATTCCCAAATAACCCCAGATCAAATCGACGGCTACAGCGAGAAGCGCAAAAGTAAGATACTTGCCCAGCAAGGTTACGGTGTAAGTTGGTATATGCAGCGCACTGCCTGGAGAGAAAACCGTATTGCAAATGATGACTAATACGGTGACTGCCGCGAGGACCGCCAAAAACGTTATCGTCGCTCTATCGAAAACCACGTTCTGATTCATATTTTTTGAAGTTAACATCTTAAGCCTCCGCTGCTCGACCTTTTTGCGGGAACAAGCCGCGCGGTTTTTTCTGTATGAACAGAATGATAAATACCAGCACAAGAATCTTGGCAAGCACAGCACCGGAAACAGGTTCCAGGAGTTTATTGGCCACACCTAAAGACATGCCAGCCACCAACGTTCCCCATAGGTTCCCTACACCACCAAAAACGACAACCATGAAGGAGTCAATGATATAAGACTGACCTAAGTTCGGGCCAACGTTTGTCAATTGACTAAGCGCTACTCCCGCAACTCCCGCAATCCCGGAGCCTAAGCCGAACGTCAATGCGTCCACCCACTCCGAACGCACACCCATTGCACGCGCCATTTCTCTATTCTGGGACACTGCACGTACCTGAAGACCAAGAACCGTCTTTTTGAGGATAAAGAACAACAATGCAAACACAGCCAAACAAAAAATAATGATGTACAACCTGTTTAGTGTGAGGGAGAAAATCGGGTTGATATCAATCGAGCCAGACATCCACTCTGGTGTCTCTACGCTGCGATTAAGAGGCGAAAAGATACTACGCACCGCTTGCTGCAATACTAAACTTATGCCGAACGTCGCCAATAGCGTTTCTAAAGGTCGTCCTTTTAAAAACTGAATCACACCACGCTCAATAGCAATACCCACCAAACCGGATACGACAAAAGCGGCCGGAATCGCAACAATAATGGATGCGCCAATCGAATCCGGCATGAGCAACTGAATCACATAGGTTGTATAAGCGCCTATCATGATCAATTCGCCGTGCGCCATATTGATACAGCCCATTACACCAAAGGTAATCGCAAGCCCAATCGCCGCAAGCACCAATACCGACCCAAGACTTAGACCAAAAAAGATGGTCTCCATCCAGCCGTAAAACTCGGCTTTATCCTGTATTTTTGCGAGCGCTTTTTCGGCTGCTGCGGAGAAAGGTGCCTCACCCTTTTCAACAACTTTTTGTAGCCGGTTTCGCACTTGAGGTTGGAGGCTTTCGGAAAGCGTTTCGATCGCCTTGAGCTTGATGGATGTATTCTCGCTTTCTAGTGAGTCTAGCGCTATGACGCTATCCAACAAGAACAGTATGTCTGCATTTTTCTCAACTTGTCTTTGCTCGTGGACAATTTCAAGTGCTGTTTCGTCTGCACCAGAGAGTAACGACTCCACCGCTGCTTGCCGTTTCTCCACATTACTATGCTGGAGGTTTTTGGCTGCGAGATAAGCCCGAATTTCACGACGCAGATTATTATTAACAGGAACGCGTTTTATAGCCCGCTTTTTGGTAATGAGTTCCGATTTAGACGGTTCATTTAAGTAGACAACCTGCATACCCTCACTCGACTTAGATTCGAGTACAACAAGTTGTTTTTGTTTTTTATGGCGGTACAAATCGCCATTCAATAGAGCTTCTAGCGCCATATCAGCGCTTTCATTTTTTGATGCGATGAGCTTACTTACGCCTTGCTCAACTTTTTTTAGTTTTCCAGTTATCAGCAAATCGATGCCTTGCTCGTAAAGGCCGGTATCATTTGCGTGAGTTGACAAGGACATTATTGTAAGTATTAGGGCAATAACCGATCGCCCTAAGCAATTTCTTAGGCTCGCCATGGTGGTTCCTTGGAGATGAAATTGGATTGTTTTTGTTTTAGTTGGTTTGAATAAAGAAGGGAGCCAAAGACTCCCTTTTTCGAACTTCTATGGTAATTAGAAGTTTTGACCAGAACACTTACCAGTCTTAACGTTGTAGTTACCACAAGACAAAGGCGCTCTCCAATCAGAGATAACATCTTTTGAACCTGGTAGGAAGTCAGACCATGCATCGCCCTGAACCAGACCATTTGTAGACGACACAACCTGGAATTGACCGTCTTCTTGAATCTCGCCGATCAAAACTGGCTTAGTAATATGGTGGTTTGGCATCATCGTCGATAAGCCGCCAGAAAGGTTAGGAACAGAAACGCCGATGATCGCATCTTGCACAGCAGATGGGTCAGTAGTACCGGCTTTCTCTACCGCCTCAACCCACATGTTGAAACCAATATAAGTTGCTTCCATTGGGTCGTTTGTAACGCGATCTTCGTTACCGATGTATGAATGCCATGCCTCGATGAACTCGTCATTCGCATCGGACTCAACACTCATAAAGTAGTTCCAAGCAGCCAAGTGGCCAACTAGAGGCGCAGTGTCAAGACCAGCAAGCTCTTCCTCACCAACCGAGAACGCTACTACAGGAATGTCTTCCGCAGAAATCCCTTGGTTGCCAAGCTCTTTGTAGAATGGAACATTCGCATCGCCATTGATGGTTGATACAACTGCAGTCTTCTTACCCTCTGCGCCGAACTTTTTGATGTCCGCTACAATGCTCTGCCAATCAGAGTGTCCAAAAGGCGTGTAGTTGATCATGATGTCTTCTTCAGCGACACCAGCATCTTTCAAGTATGCTTCTAGGATTTTGTTTGTTGTACGTGGATATACATAGTCAGTACCCGCAAGCACCCAACGCTCTACACCTTGTTCGGCAAGATAGTCAACGGCTGGAATTGCTTGAGTGTTTGGCGCAGCGCCTGTGTAAAATACGTTTTTCGAAGACTCCTCGCCTTCGTACTGAACCGGGTAAAACAGGATATTGTCTAACTCTTCAAATACAGGCAATACAGATTTACGCGAAACAGATGTCCAGCACCCGAACACAGCGGCCACTTTTTCTTTTTCGATAAGCTCACGTGCTTTTTCAGCAAATAGAGGCCAGTTTGACGCAGGATCTACGACCACAGCCTCTAGCTGCTTCCCAAGCACCCCGCCTTTCTTATTTTGCTCTTCTACCATCATCAAAACGGTGTCTTTCAATGTTGTTTCTGAAATTGCCATCGTTCCAGATAGTGAGTGCAGTACCCCAACCTTGATGGTATCAGCGGCATATGTAACCGAAGCACCGACAGACAGCGACACTGCAGCTGCAACCGTCGCCAATTTAGTCTTAAAGTTTTTCATCGTTAACGTTCCCCGTTCGAAGAATTATTGTTTGTTTTTTAGGAGTGCTTGTATGCGATCTTCCTGCAGGGGGTTAGAGCAAGTGCTGCGCCGTTTCCTAGAAACTAAGATAAATCAGACACTTAGTACGTATATTTGCGTATAGACAAAGCCTGACCAAGAACCTGTCGCACCAATAGCGGGCGAAAAAATCCAAAGCATGCGACTGCCACGCCCTGTTTTGGCGCAAGCGAATGCAACAAAGTCAAATATGCTCGTGTGAATTAGTATGTATATTCTAATTATGGTGGGTAAGGTGAATATATATCTGATACCGGACGTTTCAGATTTGTTATCACTAGCGGAGACGCTAGAGTGGACTTTGCCCTTGGATTCCAAGGGCTTTTTTTTGCCTTGAGAATAGATCGCGCTAAGGGACGCCGCAGGTCACACCCGTGCCACCTAAACCGCAATATCCATTAGGGTTCTTCGCTAAATATTGCTGATGATAGGTTTCGGCATAAAAATATTCCTTCAAAGGCGCGATCTCAGTCGTAATACTTCCAAGCCCTGCTTCTTCGAGTGCATTTTGGTATTGCTGATAGCTCGTTTTTATCACGGCCAAATCAGACTCTTCTAAGTAATAGATCGCCGATCGATACTGCGTACCAAGATCATTCCCCTGCCTCATGCCCTGCGTTGGATCATGTTTCTCCCAAAATACTTTTAAAATCTCGATGAGGCTAATGATGTCCGGGTCGTAGACTACATGAACAACCTCAGTATGGGCTGTCATTCCTGAACAAATCTCTTCGTAGGTAGGGTTGTTAGTAAAACCTCCAGCGTAGCCCACGGACGTAACGTAAACACCATCAAGCTCCCAAAAGGCCCGCTCAGCGCCCCAAAAGCAGCCTAACCCAAGGACGATTTGCTTCATTTCAGCAGGGTAAGGGGCAAAAATGGTGCGGCCATTCACGAAGTGCGTTGGTTCGATTTCTAACGGCTCGCTTCGTCCGGCAAGAGCATTCGCTTCATTTGGCATCTCGATATTCTTTCTAAGGAAATAACTCATGGAACCACCTCAATAGGATTAACGCTCACAATAGTAAACGTTGAACTTAGTACTCTTCGCATAGTACGTACACTTTCCAAATACCGACTCAATGATAGTGGGATAGCGCAGAAAATTATTAGCCACGATGTACATCGGCGCGTATCGCGCCATCTTGGAGTGAGCGGAACGGATAAATCGCTCAGTGGTTTCATACTCAGTAGAAACGCCTTGATGAAATGGAGGATTCGTCACAACGCCATTAACCCTCCCCTTCACCTCTGACCAACCGTCGCTTGGGTAAACCGCACCCTCTAAGCCATTTAACTTTAGCGTTGTTTTAGTAGCTAAAAGCGCGAACCAGTTAATGTCTATACACTCTAGTTTTATCTCTGGATTGACCTTTTTTAAATAAGCCCCGATAACTCCAGCACCACAACCGAAGTCTAAGGTGCGCCCTTTCAAGCGCCTTACTTTTTGCTCCAGCAACAATTGCGTGCCCTCATCTAACTTTCCGGAAGCGAATACTCCAGGAATTGCAGCAAGTTTGAGATCGGTTCCGTTTATATCAACCGACAGTTCTTCAACGTAAGAATTGACATCAAATGTATCTCTCGCCTCAAAACCTGTAGCTTCCCACAATTGACAGTGTTTGGCCGAGTCGAGCTTTTCGCTCTTCTCCGCTCGCTGAGCGAGTCTTTTTGCGCCGCTTGCGATACCCGCCTTCTTCTCACCAACGAGAAAAACACGACCATCGCCTTCTACAAAATTTGCGGCGATATCTAAATAAAGCTCTAACTCGGGCTTGGACTTAGGCATAAAAAGAAGAACTTGCTGATACCTACCATTAGGTAAGACTTCTTCACCCTGACTAAATTCGCCGCCAATTCCAAATGATACGTTTTCGGCTTTCGAATCTTTGAAGAAGCTGTAACTACGATAGTTAAAGGTCAGAATATGCGCTTGGCGGATGCTAGGCTCCAATGCGCACGCGGGTGGCTCGATGACGAGACGACGGGCATCTTCGGGAAAATACTCTTCATTTCTACCAATAACTTGAACTGTAGGGTGCTGCAATGTGGTTCCTTAATTAATTTCTTCTCGTTCTTGCTCAAACGGCATGAGCTCTGTTTCTTCTTCGATCGACGAATAATGAAAACTTAGGTTGGTATAGTAGCGCGCTGTAATAATTTCGTTATCTGGCACCTCATAACGCGGCACGGCGCGAATCGCGTCAAGGACCGAGATATCTAACAGGGTATGCCCGCTCGATCGATAAATATACGCATTTTCAAGATATCCACTCGAACTGAGCTCAACTTTAATAATGCCTCGATGCAGCTGATTCCCTTTGTATGGGTTGATCCAAAACGACAGGACCTGTTTATTCATTCTCGCCAAATAACGATTAACCAGTTGCAACTCTTTTGATTCGTTTTCGCTAAAGGGTTGCTCCACCAAGGCGTCTGATAATTCGCCATCACTTAGCAACTCCAGATTACCGATGCCTTCAAGGAACTCGCCCGGGATAGTCAACTCTTCCAGGCTTGGCAGTGCGTCAATACTAAACTCTTCAACGGCGCGACTTGAGGCACTCTCTGATGACTCAGCCTCTGCAGTGCCAGCCGCATCACCTAGCAGCGTTTGGTTGCTGGAGCCTATCGTACTGACCACCTCTCGCGCTTCTTCTGATCTCTCGTCCACAACCTCTTCTGTCAAACCTTCTGACACCTCGAGATCTTCGATTTCTTCTTGCGTGCTAGGTGTTATTTCAGTTTCCGCAATATGCTCAACGTCACGTTCATTGCCGCCACCGGCGACTATTTTTCCTTCTATCTCTTTACTTTGGTTATTGCTCGCGAACTCTTCACTATTGTGCGCTGGCAGATGCTCTTCGGGCTGATCTTGCAGAGGCACATCTAAGGCTTGTTGTTCTGGTTCTTGCGGCGTGGATTCAAGAGCTTGTTCAAGTTGAGGTAGAGGTTGCTCAACATGCAGTTGAACCTTAACGCTCTTTTGTTGCGGGGATGGAAGGCTCACTTCTTGTGAAAACAAATACGCCACGATCGCCGAGCTATGAATCAATATGCTCGCGAGCAAAAGCCTAAGAAAAGCATTGTTCTGCTGTCGCTTGGTATGCATCAGATAATTAACAGTTAAAATCCCAGCGAAATCTTAACATTTGAGCGTGGTTTAATCTGCCATATCGCTCTCATCATAGGTCAAACTCAAAGGAAAAGTGACCATCGCTCTCCGTGCATCCGGATCTGACGGAAGCTCCAAGTATCCCGCACCTAATACTGCACTGTAAAACGCCTCATCTAGCGCATCGTTTCCAGAGCGTTTTTTAAAGGCGATAGCATTAACTTTCCCTTGCCGATCTAACAATATTGTGATCACGCCTTGATAGCGATTTCCATCTTTCTTGGGAGCGTCAAGATACTGAGTGATGCGCTTGACCCCTGCCAGCATAGACTGATCGAATATCTGCCGCTCAAGAGGGTTGAGTTCCTGAATCAACTTCATACCATCTACTTCGCGCTTTTTGACCTTGGATGTACCCGCACCCTTTGTCTCAATAAGCGCTCTCTGTAATTCTCGATCACTCAGCTGCTGCATGCTTCCAAACTTCTTGAAACGCTCGCCATCAACAACCTTGTTCGCATCTTTTATTGGCTTGCCTTTTTTCGGATCTGCCTGCTTTGGTCCTTGCGCTTTTTTGGGTTCACCTTTNTTGGGTTCGCCTTTCTTGGGTTCGCCTTTCTTGGGTTCGCCTTTTTTGGGCGGGTTTTTCTCGTTCTTGTAGCCACCCGGCCCATCTTGTTGATTGCCGAAGGTGCCGTCGTCCTTATTCTTGTCGACAGAGTAGACCTGTTCTAAAGGATCTTTCTTCTTCTCTGCCTTTTCCTTCTCTGCCTTTTTCTTCTCTGCCTTTTTCTTCTCTGCTTCTTTCTTCTTCTCAGCTTCTTTCTTCTTCTCAGCCTCTTTCTTCTTCTCCGCTTCTTTCTTCTTCTCGGCTTCTTTCTTCTTCTCGGCTTCTTTCTTCTTCTCCGCCTCTTTCTTCTTCTCAGCCTCTTTCTTCTTCTCCGCTTCTTTCTTCTTCTCGGCTTCTTTCTTCTTCTCCGCTTCTTTCTTCTTCTCAGCTTCTTTCTTCTTCTCAGCGCCTTTCTTCTTCTCTTCTTGTTTCTTTTTATCCGCCTTCTTTTCTTCAGGTTTTAGTTGGACAGTAACAGTCTGGTCTTTCGCTGGTTCTTCGGCGAGATCAACTGGGTTATACAACAGATAGGTAGCAACAGAAGTGTGAAGGAGCAAGCTCCCCACAAAGGTAAGAATGTATCTTTTTCGATAGGCTCTTGGCAGCATGTACTTCTAGCGTCGACTAAGTGTTATTCTTTAAATTAGTAATGTTGCAGCGCAGATTGAACCGTTCGCTGCAACCGAAACATCTAGGAGTGCGTCATGGGTGATGTTGTGAAGTTTAAACGCCCCTCACTAAAAGAGAAGCATAAAGGAAAAAGCCTCTGCAAGCATGGCTTTCACAAATGGGTAGTGGAAAAAGAGAACCAGTTTGACGTTAAATCTGGACGACTCGTCACCTTGCAACGCTGCCAGCGCTGCAAGGAACTAAAGACAGAGCTCAGCTAACACGCCTACTTGCTTGTTCCGGGTCTGCCAGCGCAGATCTGAACTGAGCAGACACCGCAGACCGTGATTTGCCGGTGCTTTTTCAACTAATGATCTGTTTCTTGCTGCGCTTTGATTTTCTCTAACTTACGTGCACGATTCGCTTCCATTGCGTCGACAACATCAGAACCAATATGCTCTTGGCCCCGTGCCTTAGCAAGGTCTATCTGTTTTTGACGTTCTTCAAACCGCTTAATTTGGCTTTCTGTATGCTTTCCAAAGCAACGTGGACAGCTCACACCCTTTTTGTAATGCGTATGTTGCATGTCTTCTTCAGTAATAGGCAGACGACACGCATGACATTGATCGTAGGCGCTTTTCTCGAGCTTGTGGTTAACCGCGACCCGATTATCAAACACGAAGCAATCACCCTTCCACATAGTTTCTTCTTCAGGCACCTCTTCAAGGTACTTAAGAATCCCACCTTCAAGATGGTAAACCTCGTCAAAGCCTTTTTCTTTTAAAAACGCAGTCGACTTTTCGCAACGAATGCCTCCTGTACAAAACATCGCGACCTTTTTGTGCGTATTAGGGTCGAGATTCTCCTCAACGTACTTCGGAAACTCTCGAAACGTATCCGTAACCGGATTGATGGCGCCATCAAAGGTACCTATTTCGTACTCATAATCGTTGCGTGTATCGATAAGCAGAACGTCAGGGTCAGAAATTAGGGCATTCCAGTCTTTCGGCTTAACGTAAGTGCCCACCACCCGTTTTGGGTCAATACCCTGTACGCCCATTGTGACGATCTCTTTTTTGAGCTTCACCTTGGTTCGGTAAAAGGGCTGTTCTTCATCGAACGAGAGCTTGTAGTCTATCTCTGCGAATTCGGGAATTTCCCGCAGCCATTTTAGTAAGGCTTGGATGGACGCATTGGTACCAGAAACTGTACCGTTGATACCCTCGCTGGCAAGCAACAGAGTTCCACGGACGTCTAGCTCCTTCATTTTCTGTAAAAGAGGCGCTTGGAGCGACTCGTAATTTGGCAGGTCGACAAAACGATACATTGCACAAACGGTAATATTTGACATATTTATTTCCTTTTTCGGCTAACCGGAACGTAAATCCAGCGCATTTTTTTGGCGCGCACATTATACAGCTGATAGTGAATTTAAGTAGAAAAATAACGCAAAAACACAATTCAGTTAGTAACACTTACCTTAAACCGCGCACACTACATATAGTTCCACTTATTGAAGATAAGATCATGCACATTTTCGGTGCCTTCGCTAAAAGCGGTTAAGTTGTGCTCTTGTTTTGTGCATCGAAAAAAGCGTTTTTTTGTCAATACCTTTCCTAAGAATAAAGTAATAAAAACAGCAAATATTAAACTTCACATACCACTATATACTGTTATACTTTCCCGAAATCGCCCTACATGTAGTGATTAGACCGCCAATAAGCGTGCTACCCTCTACATATAGACAAGAGCAGATGTCTCGATATCACGCAGATCTGCAGGGCGAATAGTAGAGTAGTTGTTTAGGTTGGCGCATAAAAAGCAATGCGCATAAATAACGTCAGCCATGGTGATCGGAGTGTCTTCCCATAAACTCCGACACCACTAAATATAGGGGTTGCCAAGGCAAGGCGACCAATTAATCGCTTATAACAAAGGGCTGGCTAAGGAAGGCCTCCTCTAATCTTTGGTCCACGAGGTTGCAAATGAACGCTAAGGTCGAACCGCTTATATCTCCACTGCCGATGCAAGACGCATCAGTAGATATTTGGCATACAAAATACCAACTTAAAACAAAGTCTGGCGAAGCAGTTGATAAGACAATTGCTGAGACTTATGAGCGCGTTGCTCGCGCCCTCTCTTCCGTAGAGCCGGAAGAGAAGCAAGAGCTGGTGTATGCGGATTTTAAATGGGCTTTAGAGCATGGCGTTATCCCTGCTGGACGTATTATGTCGAACGCTGGAGCCGGTGAACACAAACCAGCGACTTCGACAATCAACTGTACAGTCTCTGGCACCGTTTATGATTCAATGGATGACATACTTCTCAAGAATCATGAAGCAGGTCTAACACTCAAAGCAGGCTGTGGTATCGGTTATGAGTTCTCCACTCTCAGACCGAAGGGCGCCTATGTGGCCGGCGCAGGCGCAACAACGTCGGGCCCGCTTTCGTTTATGGATATCTTCGACAAGATGTGTTTCACAGTGTCCTCTGCGGGCGGTCGTCGTGGCGCACAAATGGCGACATTCGATGTGCATCATCCTGACGTTCTCGACTTCATTCAGGCCAAGCGTGAAGACGGACGGCTGCGTCAGTTCAACCTTTCACTGTTGATCACAGAAGATTTTATTCAAGCTGTTAAAAACGATGGTGACTGGAAACTTTCGTTTCCGGTTACCGCAGAAGAGGTCGCAGAGGAGAATTTGGATCTTAGCGACACCGACCAATTTGTATTCCGTTCATTTCCTGTAAAGTCTGGCTACGTAGCGAATCAAGATGGCTTAATTGGCTGCCGAATTTATAACACCATAAAAGCACGCTCTATTTGGGACGCAATCATGAGTTCTACTTATGACTTTGCAGAACCCGGCTTTATCTTGATTGATAAAGTGAATGAAATGAACAACAACTGGTTTTGCGAGAATATCCGCGCTACAAATCCATGTGGAGAACAACCGCTCCCACCTTACGGGAGCTGCTTGCTCGGTTCTGTAAATCTAACTGCATTTGTCGAAAAACCGTTCAGTGACAAAGCGTCTTTTAACTTCAAAGAATACCGCAAGGCGGTCGCGATTTTCACGCGAATGCTCGATAACGTAGTTGAGATTAACGGTTTACCGTTAATGGGCCAGCGCAACGAGATCAACTTTAAACGTCGGCATGGCATGGGCATCCTTGGTTTAGGATCGACCCTAACCATGATGAAAATGCCTTATGGCTCTAAAGAGTCGGTCGAGTTCACAGAGAAAGTAAATCGTGAAATGGCGATTGAAGGCTGGAGACAGGGTCTTGAGCTTAGCAAAGAGAAAGGTCCCGCCCCCATTATGGAAGAGGACTTTACCATCAACGCCGAAATGCTTGCAGAACGCCCAGAGTTGAAAGCCGACGGTTACTCTCTTGGTGACACAATCAAAGGTAAGGTATTGCACGCCAAATACAGCCGTTACATGCAACGAATAGCCGATTACGAGCCAGAATTGGTAGCGGCACTTGCGGAGCAAGGCGCGCGCTTTACACACCACACGTCAATCGCTCCAACAGGAACGATTTCACTATCTCTTGCAAATAACGCCAGTAACGGTATTGAGCCTAGTTTCGCGCACCACTATGCTCGTAACGTGATTAGAGAAGGCAAGAAAACGAAAGAGAAAGTTGATGTTTTCTCCTACGAGCTTTTGGCGTACCGGCATTACATTAACCCGAATGCCATGCCTTTCAGTGAGGACCACGAGAAAGCGCTGCCTGAATACTTTATCGCTGCCGACGACGTAACGCCGAAGCAGCATGTTGATATTCAAGCTGCGGCACAAAAGTGGGTTGACTCATCGATTTCTAAAACGGCGAATGTTCCTACCGAATTCCCATATGAAGAATTCAAGGACATTTACATGTATGCCTATGAGCAAGGTCTTAAAGGCTGTACAACATTCCGTTTTAACCCCGAAGCGTTCCAAGGCGTGTTGGTCAAAGAAAAAGACCTAGAGAACACGCTTTATGAGTTCACGCTCGAAGACGGCACAACCGTAAAAGTGAAAGGAAATGAAGAGATTGAGTATGACGGCGAGCTTCACACCGCTGCAAACCTCTTCGACGCACTTAAAGAAGGCACCTACGGTAAATATTGATGGGCTTGTTGGGCCGAGCGCCCAACCACTCAATAAGGAATAAGACAATGGCAATTAAAATTGAGAAAAAAATAGTCGGTTATCAGGTTCATACCGAGGCACAAGTTGCAGCTGCAGCGGCAGAAGCTGCTATAGAGGCGCAACCTAAGCCAGTTGAGATGAACGAGTCGATTGGGCGTCCAGATTTCCTCCTTGGTTCCACCTACAAGGTAAAGACTCCGGTTTCTGATCATGCACTTTATATTACGATCAACGACATCATTTTGAATGAAGACACTGATCATGAAGTGCGCCGCCCTTACGAGGTCTTCATTAATTCAAAATCAATGGAGCACTTTCAATGGGTCATCGCTTTAACGCGCGTTATTTCTGCAGTCTTCAGAAAAGGCGGTGACATCACCTTCTTAGTTGAAGAGCTTTCTTCAGTCTATGACCCGAACGGCGGCTATTATAAAAAAGGCGGCGTATTCATGCCCTCTTTAGTGGCTGAGATCGGTGCAGTAATTGAAAAGCACATGAAGAGCATCGGCTTGATTGAGCACGAGGACATGAGCGACAGCACGAAGCAAATTCTTGCGGAGAAGCGCGCTCAATTTGAAGAGGTGTCAAAAAGTGCTGTAGAAGCGAAGACCGAAGAGTCGGCCGACAGCAATCCCTTCCCTGACACTGCGCAACTCTGCAAAAAGTGCAGCACGAAAGCAGTCATTATTATGGATGGATGTGCTACCTGCTTAAATTGCGGTGATAGTAAATGCGGTTAGCCTAGCTTCCATAACTCAAGAAACCGAATCGGGCGTACACACGACCATTCGGTTTTTTTGTGTTCAGATGGCCACACCTAAGAATTGTCCAATTTTGTGTCTGAAATTATGCAAAGCTAGTTATAAAGCGGCATGGATTGTGTAACATACTTGTAAAGCATCGCATCCATCATCACCGGCTGTATTTATGCTCCAAGATCGCGCTGATTTAGTCGCGTTTTGCACAATATTGACACTTATGTAATACCAGGATTGTATTTATGATTAAGAACTGTTTGTTTCCAGTTGCCGGTTACGGCACTCGATTTTTGCCTGCTACGAAAGCCATGCCGAAAGAAATGCTCCCACTCGTTAACAAGCCGCTTGTTCAATACGGGGTTGAAGAAGCGCAAGAGGCTGGGATGAATAACTTTGGTTTTGTAACAGGTCGTGGAAAGCGCGCTATCGCAGATCATTTCGACATCAGTTATGAGCTAGAACATCAAATCCAAGGTTCGGGTAAAGAAGACCTGCTTTCTGAGATTCGCGATCTTATTCATAACAATACCTTTTCTTTTACACGTCAACATGAGATGAAGGGCCTTGGCCATGCAATCTTATCTGGCAAGACGCTTGTAGGCGACAACCCATTTGCCGTGCTACTCGCCGATGACCTATGTGTAGGAGACGAGCCTGGTAATGGCGTACTCAAGCAGATGAGTATGCTTTACAGTCAGTTTCGTTGCAGCATCGTCGCGATTCAAGAAGTACCGGCGGATCAAACCCACAAGTATGGCGTGATTGCGGGCGAATCAATGAAGGACGGTCTCTACCGTATTACCGACATGGTTGAAAAGCCGGCCCCTGAGGATGCGCCTAGCAATCTTGCGATCATTGGACGATACATTTTGACGCCAGATATTTTCGATATTATCGAGAACACACCACCAGGCAAAAATGGCGAGGTTCAAATCACGGATGCGTTAATGACGCAGGCTAAAAATGGCTGTGTGTTGGCATACAAGTTCAAAGGCGAGCGTTTTGATTGTGGCAGCGTCGATGGCTTTGTTAAGGCAACAAACTATGTATACGAGAACGTTTACAAGCCTCAATAAACCTAAGACATGAATAAAAAAGGCAGATCAATCAGATCTGCCTTTTTTATTTTACTGCTCATCGCTACAAGTTCATAGCCGTGCCTACATGCCCATTAACTGCAAAATCAGGGAGCGGTTTTGTTCGTCACTTTTTCGAAAGCGTTTGAGCAGCTCAAGTTCTTGATCTTTTGGTAATACCGCCTCTAGCTCTTTATCTAAGGCGTTTAATGTCTCGCTGAGATCATCAGGCTCACCAGACACCACAAAACCAGGCAATTCAAGCTGTGGAAGATCTCCCTGAGCAGGGAGATCAATAAAATACTCGAGCGAAGCACCCGTTTTAAAGCAAATATCGAGAAGGTTCTCTAGGCTCGGATAAACTGGATTCGATCCACCCTTCTCCCACGCATCGACGACGCTTTCGTCTACATTACACAGGTTCGCGACATCACTGAGACTTAACTTATGTGTTTCGCGAAAAAATCGAAGCTGTTTGCTAAAGCTTTTTAAATACTTCATCAAAGGTGGCGCGTTAATTCATGTTAGCTTTAAATATAGCAGCAAGCCCCTGACTTTCCATTAAAAACTGTTTTATTTTCAGATCCTTAGCTCAAGGACTTAAAGTTGGATTTAAACCCCATAAGGCGCGATAGCACGCTTGCAAAATACACCTAACAATTGCTGATCCAAAGCGTTTGGTAGGGTTGCAACATCAAGCTTTCACTCAGATCACCAATTTTCGCTCCACTGATCAAATCGCTCCACTCCATGAAGTCAGNGAGATTTAATTCACTCAAATGAAGCTCTTGTTCTTGATCACTGATATTAAAAATACAGAATATATTCTGCGTTCGGTTCATACTTTGACGCCAAAAGCCGAAGACCTGATCTCCGAGATGGAGGGTGAACTGCGTGGCGTTAGGATGAAAAGCGGACTGACGACGACGAATTTTTAGTAGCTCCATCACGCCCGCATACACTCGGCTATGGCTGGTGGATGTATCGGTAATCGCCGACTCGAGCTCGGCATATTCCCACTTATGCCGATTGATTGAGCGGTTATGCTTGGTGTGTTCCACCTTCTGGTAATCATTACGCGTGCCTACCAAGCTATGAATGTAAACGCCCGGAATGCCTTCAAGCCCAAACATAATCGCGTGCGCACACAAAAATCGCTCAATCGCCCATTTATCTGGCCCAGCGGTGGTACCTTGTAGCGCATCGAACAACGAAATATTAATTTCATAAGGTTTGTTCTCATTGTTCTCCAATGCGCGCATGGAAATTCTGCCACCAAAGCTCTGCATGGTGTTAATGAGTGTGTTGATTTCTTCCTCGCTCAACAAACCTTCCGCGGGTCGCAGGCCGATCCCATCATGCGAAGCGATGAAATTAAAATAAGCTGTGCCATGCAGCGCGGGCGGCATGCTCATCATCCATTGTTTCAGATAAAAGCAGCTGCCGGTTATTAGAGTGTTTACGAGCAGTGGCGGAAGAGAAAAGTTGTAAACACAATGCGCTTCGTTGGCGTTGCCAAAGTATGAAAGATTTTCACGATTAGGGATGTTGGTTTCGGTGATAATCACCGCGTCAGGCTGCGCAAATTCAAGCAAAGTGCGTAAAAGACGAACTAATTCATGGGTTTCAGGTAAATTGAGGCTACTCGTACCGATCACCTTCCATAGGAAGGCAATCGCATCGAAGCGAAAAATTCGAATCCCTTCGTCGAGATAAGCCCGTAATATTTTGACAAATTCGACTAATACCTTTGGGTTGCGAAAGTCTAGATCAACCTGATCGTGACTAAAGGTGCACCAAACGTAGCGCGTGCCGTCTTTTACCGTCTCGGTTTCGCGCAAAAGCGAAGAGGTTCGTGGCCGGACCACATGAGAGACGTCATCCGCAGGGTCCGCGGTATAAAAATAGTCATGCCCTACACCCTCTCCTTTGACGAAATTATCAAACCAAACACTTCTCGAAGAACAATGATTGATTACTAAGTCAGCCATTGTTCTGTAGTCGTTACTAATATCGCGAATGTGAGACCAATCACCTAGGGCCTCATTAACTTGAACGTAGTTAATAACCGAAAAACCGTCATCGGAACTGTAGGGGTAAAAAGGCAATAGATGCACTGAGTTGAAACCATCAACACAATAGGTGTCGAGGAAGGTTTTTAGAGTCGCGAGAGGCTTCTCGGTATTTGAATCTAAGGCCGAGGCGCCAACAGAAACGCTGTCTCCGTAAGTAATGAGAATTGCGTCTTGCTCAGACCAATGATTCTGATAAGGCACTGGCTGCTCAAGCTCGCCATCAGCCTCTTGCTGATCAAGCCGCATTTCTCGAAGTAAATCGCGGTGGAGTTGTTCTCGCTGGGAGTCCGTCAACAATTCGCCATAAACGAATGCTAATTGATCGCCTATCTTGGAGTTTAAAGCCTCAAATGCCTGCATAATTACTGCCTGAATTCTTCGTTATCGAGCTCGACCGCCTCTTTCAGGCGCTCAAGTACATTGGGCATCGCACTAATAACCCTATTCCAGCTAGCGATAAATGGTCGCTCCATGGGGTTGTCCAGAAAGTGCTGCCCAGCCTTCATGATATTTGATGCGAACATCTCAACCGCTTTCTCTTCCTGATGAACATCGAGTTTTAAGCCATTCATCATCGCATCATTGTAATAAGTCTCAATAAAATCGAGCGCAATTCGATAATAGGTCGCCTTCAAAGAACGTATCGTTTCGTTGGTAAAGGTTTCACCCTGAGTAGCAAGTTTGCGGAACAACGCTTTCGTAATATCAATCGACATTTTCGATAAGCCGCCACTGTCGTCATGCAATGACAAGTCTTGATGTTTATGGTCATACGTATGCGCAATATCTACCTGACAAAGACGGTTGTGCGCATAGTTTCGATACATTTCTGACAGAACGCCGATCTCTAAGCCCCAGTCACTCGGAATACGGATGTCGCGAAGCACATCGATTCTAAACGAGAACTCCCCAGCCAATGGATACCGAAAACTATCCATATATTCGAGATAATCACGATAACCGATGACGGTCTTAAACGAGCGCAATAATGGGGTAACAAGTAACCGACTAACGCGGCCATTCATCTTCCCATTAGCCACGCGCGCGTAGAACCCTTTACAAAATTCGTAGTTGTAGTGCGGATTTGCAACTGGATAGATCAGTCGCGCGAGCAAAGACTTATCGTAGGTAACGATGTCGCAGTCATGCAGTGCGACCGACTCAGAACGATTTGAGGCCAGAGTGTAGCCCATACAATACCAAACGTTTCGACCTTTACCTGCCTCTTTGGGAGCCACTCCCAAGTCAGTTAGCTCTGCATGCAGCGCTCGTAGACGAGGACCGTCATTCCACAACACACGGTGACGCTGCGGCAGGCGGCCAAAAAACTCCAATGCATGACGATATTGTTCTTCGTCTGCTCGATCTAAACCAATGACGATTTCGCCAACATAGTTAACTTCTGCTAGCTCATCAATGATTTTCGGTAGAGCCTCCCCCTCAAGTTCTGAAAACAAAGACGGCAAAATAAGCCCCATCGGGCGCTGCTCAGCAAATGTTTCAAGTTCGGCTTCAAGGTCTTCATAACTTCTACACGTTAGATTATGAAGCGTTGTGATTATTCCATTTTGATAAAAATCAGCCATGCTGGTGACACCTCAGGGCAAGTCTAAATTAAGGAAACTGCTTAATGATTCTGCCCAACCGGATGGGCCTGCTTGTGCGCTTCGGATAACGGGAATTCCAGGCGCTAGCTCTATGGTTTTTGAATGCGGGTTCTTAATGATGATCGCCTGATCCGCCGCTTCAAGCATATCGATATCATTGGCACTATCTCCGAGCGCGATGGCGAACTGCGCCTGATTTGGATTCGCCCGACTGTACTGCTGCTTTAACCAGTATAAGGCTTGCCCCTTGTCGTACCCGTTCGTTAGGTGGAAAAACCGACCACCCTTTATCAAATCGTATCCATGCTGCCGTGCATAGTCTTTGAGTTCGGATGCGTCACTATCTTCACCGGTCCACTCTATTGGTTCTGAAAACTCTCGCGCGGCAGCAAGCTCAGCTTGTGCTTCCGTCAAACCGGTGAGCTCAGACAGTTCCAATATCGTCATCTCGGAGAAGGTGCGCATGCTCATTCTAAGAACCTCTGGCGCGCTCATAACCAGCTCGGTTAGCTCAGACCTTGGGGGCGCAAAGCGTTTGCACCAATATGAACCTGCATCTATCAATGAGTCGTCATTGAAGAGAAAATAGCCCTTTGGGATGTATATTCCAGCACCATTTTCGACCACAAATGGTGTCTCAAGCCCAATCGCGTCTCGAAGGCTAAGAAGCTCAGCTTTGGTCTTGCTAGTAACCGGAACAATCGGCACGCCCTCGCGTTTAAGCGCTTCTAAAGCACCGGCTGCAGCAGAAAATGAATAATCATCATGGTCTAACAGCGTGCCATCCAAGTCAGTAAAAACAATCGATCCTTTAACGCGCGACATCAGCTTACCCTGCCTAAATCAATTCTATGTTCAGCAAACAATCCTTTTGCTCGCATCGTTACAATCTTACGATTATCGTCTAGCTTCCAAACAACATCCGCTTTATCGGCTAACGACGCTAAAACTCGCTCTGTAAGCCGCTGGTAATATTGGATAAACGCATGTATCTCTGCTGGCGTCATACCTACCACTGGAGTGTGCGCCCCTTGCTCATTTTCAGCGGGTTCGCCCGATACCGCTTTCGACTTATTCGTGGCAATCGCCGCACGCATCTTTTCTTCTTGCTCCAAGCGCCAGCTATAAACCGACTCAAAACTTGGTGCTTGGAGAAACAGCCAATAATCGAACATTCTATGAATCTGAGCGTATTCATCTTGGATATACCTATTTACCAGTCTTCGCCAGTTACCATCAGAATCGCGCTCACTTTCAAACTTGTTACAAGGCGGGTGCAGTGCGCTTTCCTCCACTGACTCAACGCCTAAACACCATCCCTCAAGAATTAGAACCTGTGGGTTTTGACTTACTCTGTGCCACTTCTCTTTGGGCTTCAAATCGTCCTTCGACTTATCAAAACTCGGTATTACCTCACCTAAAAGCGCACTCTGCTTGAACTTGGCAAGCACCTCTTGCAGCTTCTCGGTATCGTGAGTTCCCGGTACGCCGCGAGTCTCTAGTAGGGGGTGCAACGTCGCAGCGCGATGAGCACGCCCTGCTTTTGAGAGATAAAAATCATCTAGCGAAATAGTTAGAACCTGAACACCCTCAGATTTGAGAAAGCATGCCAAGTAATCCGTTAACGTCGATTTACCGGAACCCTGACTCCCAGACAGAGCGATAAGTAAGGATTTATCAGGACTGGAAGTCAAAATAGAGATGAGTGCTTCGGCGACAGGATCAAAATACCGTTTCGCTGTCGATAAGTACGCGTCGGGCAGCATATGTTTGTCGATGAACGCTTGATTATATTCTTTGTCGCGCATAGTCCAAGCCGAATGATTTGTTGTTATCAGGTACTTTATAGTCGTTACCTAGGAGTACTACACTGGTTTAGCACGATGCGTACCAGAGGGAAATATTTTTAAATTTAGTCGCCCGTTCCCTCTTTATAAAGGCGGGGGTACGTGATCCCGATACTAGGGACTCAAAAGACTGCACCAAAATAGCGCAGTCATTGTTTGTCCAGGATAGCGAGCACCACTAACGTGCATGCAGAGTATGAACTTAACTGGGACTAAATTCGAAAGGCAGGTTTTTTTCGATTGCTTTGTTGCCAGATGCACCAAAATTTGTGAGCTTCATTCGAGCGATCAGCTTTGCCACGAACGCATCGTTTTCGAGGGTGTTTTGGACAATGTCGACGCGAGATACCACTCCGTTGGGCTCGATCCGAATAACAAGTTCTAGCATCCCTTCTAGGAAAGGGTCATCGCGCAATGCACGGTTGTAAAGCAGGTTGAATGTGGAGCGTAGCCCTTCAACGACAATTTGAATCTCTTCGTCTTTTCGGGTGTTAGCCTCTTCACGCTCAGCTTTGGCTAATGCGATCTCCTCCGACGTAACTTCAAGCCGCTCCGAAGCGCTCGCTTCCAAGTCGATACTCTGAGTGGCGACGTTCTGTTTGTCCGGTGCGTTAACACCGGACGTTGCGGTTAGCGCCGACTCATTTACGGTATCCACCTTTCTCGCAGAAGCACTGGCAGAACGCTGGCTCGTCGACTTAATAGAGCTAGAAAAGCCATCGGACGACACTGAACTGCTTAATGCTGCCATTTCGCTCTGCATTGCCAAAATGCCGCTTTGTTTTGCTACGTTGCGCGCTTGCTGAATCTGTTTTTCAGTACTTTTCTTGGTCTCTTTGAGCGCTCGAGGCTTCTTAACGGAATCCTTTGGGCTTACCTTTGGAGTAGGCTTCGGGGCAACTTTAGGCTTTGGCTTTGGCGCTTCAACCTTTTTTGGCTCCACGAGTGGAGGTTTCTCCGTCTTAATCGGTTCTATTTTTTTCGCTTTTTCCGCTTTCAGAAGTTTTGCGAGTTGCGGAGGAATTTCTTCCAGCGACTCACGGTCAGGCTCTGGCACTTCGTAGAAATTAACCACAACTGCTACAGTGACAAATATCGCAAACACACAGCCAAGAGAAACGCGAAAGAGCTTTCGCTCCGAGCGTACATCCGACCAAGGCAACGTTTGATGAGAAAGAGAGGAAGACATCATAAATAGCGTGTTATAGCTAATTCCTAACCTCTAATCGCGACTGGAAGCACATAGGTTCAACACCTTGATGCCGGCCATTTCAAAACTATCGACAATCTCATTTGTTTTGGCCTGAAGAAATGAATGGATCAACAAGAGTGGAATTGCTGCCATAAGGCCAAATGCTGTTGTGTTCATGGCGACCGAGATACTTTGAGATAACAGGTTCGCTTTTTGTGCGGGATCAGCATTGGCAACGGCGGTAAATGCTGCAATAAGTCCGATGATCGTGCCTAGCAAACCCAATAACGTAGCAACGTTCGCCAGCATGGCGAGATACGGTGTACGTTTCTCAAGTCGCGGCAAAATCTCCATTAGAGACTCCTCCATTGCATACTCGATTTCGTCCCGAGGGCGACCTGCATTATGCCGAGTGAGACCAATGTCGAGCATTGTTGAGATTGCAGCCTTTCCTTTCCGCGCTTTCTCACCCGCTTTAATGAACTCGTTTTTCAATAGTAGGGGAAGCAATTCATCTTCAAATACTCGGCGGTTTGTTGACTTTGCACCGGTTAAAAAAATAAACCGCTCTACAGCAATCGCCAGACCTATCGCTAAAACAACCGCAATGGGATACATAAAAGAACCGCCATCTTGAAAAAACTTAACCACTGTATCCAATGTTATCTCCCTTTAATCGATTGTTTCTAAGCGTTATTACTAACGATAGATTGAGAATTTTAATTCGTGAAGGATTCGGTCGATACTTTTATATATCTCTCGAAATAAACACGTTCGCGATGTTCGCTGATATCTGTAGGCTTCAGCGCATCGGGCATTTTCTGCGGCGTCAACTCGATCTTCGTTGCGTCTTTGTCACTCGCCACACGCCATGGTAGCGCAACATCAATCTTCGGTAACTCAGAGTTACCTATGATTGCGATGGTTTGCCCTTTTTTAGAGCTAGGCTCCGACGCGTATACAGCCAATCCGCTCAACATAAAAGCCAAAAAGAGACCAGCGTGCAGGAGAGTTTTTAACATTAGGATGCTTTCCTCTTCAAAAGACGCTTCCAGATCTTAACCCTTTTTACATCCTCGGCGTTCGTTTCTTCATCCGCGCCGTCGATAAACGCTTGATAATGATCTTCAGCGAGATCGTACTTCATTAAATACAAATCGTAGATAACCCCAAGTCCATAATGCGCATAGAGTGAGGTATCGTCTAATGCCAGCGCACGCAAATACTCTGTTTCTGCATCTTCGTAGCGTGCGAGGGCTAACAAGGCCTCTCCTTTAAACAATGGGCAGTGGATATTGCTTGGGTCGAGCTCGCAGCCTCTATTGAAGTGCGTTAACGCATCGTCGTAACGCTGTAGCTTCAAGTCGATAACGCCCAAATTGATATGGAGGGGCGCGTTATTTGGATACGTCTTCAGCAAATCTCCAGCAAGTTGTGATGCCGTGTCATAGTCGGCTTCCTGCATCGCTTGCTCAACAGCCTGCATTCTTGGCGCATCTTCAGGGCTTACTTTTTTTGTTGATACCGCACTTATTTGTCTGGGTTGCGCGCCAATGTCGGACGGTGTCTTAACCTGCTGAGTCATACAGCCCGGCAACAAAATTAGCAGGGCTAGTAGACCACAAATTTTAGTAACTAACCGGGGCATGACTTGGTCCTATTATTGGTCGTGCATAAAGACTTGGATTTAGCCGAGCTAGCGCTGCGTAACTGGCACTTATCCACTCATCGGCTCGGTTATTGCCGCGCGTTTTGACATTCTGCTCATGCAACGCGATAGCTTCTTCTTCAATCGGAATTGCTTGTTCTTCCAAAAGAATCGCATACTGTTCTTGTTCAAGCGCACTTAAGCCCGAAGGACGCTCCGAATCCATGATCGCATGCGCTAGCCCTTGATATATGTCCCCCATCTCAAAACGCGCCGCATTCGTATATTCTGCAATCCCGAATTTCACGACGCGCTTATATGCTTCTGTACAACGGTTAAGTGCGGCCGTTTTTTTCTTTAAGCTCGATTTAAAAGGCTGTGAAATTGACATTGCATTGAATGCATCGCGCTCGACTGAAGCAATTCGCAGCGCATTTACCGCCGCTAAACTGGCGCTTCGCTCATCGTCGAGTTTGTTCTCTTCAACATACGAGACGAGCCGTTCAGAGGCGGATCGCGACTCAGCACTACCTGGCTCGGCTTGATCAACCATGAATGACAGCGCTTCAACGGCGAGCTCAGGACGCTCTGGATGACTGCGAAGTAACCACTCATAGCTCTCACGCGCGAGCAGTGGGAAATCGTTAGCTGCATAGTAACCGGCAGCACTGTACGCAGAGTTCGCCGAAAGAGTTCGATCCTTATCAACCAACAACCTCGCCTGCACCATCAATTCGTCAGCCGCCTCCTGCGTTCTACCCAACATCTCTAGAGAAACGATAAGTTGTTGCCGACTTATTTCAGTCAGCTTGTTAGAAGGAAAGGCTTCCAAGAATACTTGATGCATGGCGGCCCCTTGCGCCCAGCGTTTATTCTGAACTGCGACACTAGCACCATTAAATGCAGCATCTGGCGCGAGCGGATGCTGGGAAAACGCATCGAAAATCGACGCATAGTGCTCGATGGATTGTTCAGGTGTCTCTGCCAGTTCCGCTAGCTTAAAGCGCGAATTCGCAATCCCATTTGAAATATCGTCAATGCTGCGGCGCGCACTCTCGGTGACAGCAATGCGCTGAGACTTGGAGACATCTGAATCACCCTCGATTTCTTGGGCCTTGATGATGCTACGCGCTAGTTGATCGGCAGCAAGGTATTGCTGCTCGGCCCGATAAAATCCTGCGTACTCTTCTGCACCGTTATAATACAAGCCTGCAAGGCTGATCGCAGCGGCAAGTCGCTGATTGGGCTCAGCATTTGTGAAGGCATCGTAGCTCTCAAAAAGGCGAGTCGCGCTTTCTTCGTTCCCACTCGAAACATACGCGCTCGCGGTCGCTAGTGCGGTTGTCGCGGCAGCATCGTGCCCAGGAAATGCGCTCAAGTATTTCTGTGCCAATTCAAACCGAGTCTCTGACCATTCTTCAGCCGTATCACTACCGCCAACACCGCGCCCACTCGCCAGATAAAATGCGGCGTACGCAGATTTAGCTTGGTATTGATGCGCTAAGCCGGAATAAGCGGCTGTAGCGTACAGTTCACCGGCCTTGGCTGTCTGGCCCGAAGTTTCAAGCGCTTGTGCTGCCAGATACATGGCCTCGTAGCTCTCTACTGTATTTGGTTTGAGTGCGGCAAGCTGCAAGTAATAACTCGCCGCTTTCTTAGCTTGCTGAACTGTTCTTTGATCTTTCACTTCAGACTCTTGCATACGAACGAAGTTGAGGTGTGCAAGCTCGCCAACAACGACAATAAGGTCGTCTCTTATTGCGTTCTTTGTTTGTGCATCAGAGCGTGCCCAAAACTCTGATCGTATGCCAAACCGATCAACCAAGTTTGCCTTTGCCTTCCAAGACTCGATTGTATGGCCGCCCTGAGCATAAAGCTGTACCGCACGTAAGGAGTAATTGAAAAGCGCCTTATCCAGGGTCGCGCCCTCTGCATAAGCCTCGATCAGCCGAGCTGCATCAAAAAACCGCTGTTTTGTTCCGAACTGATCAACAAGCGCGCGCAACACGATCGGCTCTCGATTGGCACCACCCAACTTTTCAGCCGTGGATTTAATGTTTGCGATTCGGTCGCCATTTTGATTGAGGAGCGCCAAAAGGCGCATTCCGTCCGAAAGCAAGCCAGGCTCCGCAGGTAAGTCAAAACCACGATATGCATTTGGTTTGAACGGGATAATTTCTAGGTCGGTGGTAAACAAGCTGTTATACACGCCAGGGTATTGGTCAAACAAACCGGACAGCGACAACAACGCATCACCTTCACGCTCAAGTCGATAATGCGTCCACGCCAATTTGTATTCAGAGAAAGCCCTAAGCCTCGGTGCCTTGGTACTCTTTAACAGCTTTACATAAAACTCCTTGGCGCGACTAAACTCGGCCAAATCAAAATAGTTTTCAGCCAGTCGAAATAAAGCTTCCTCAACCAGTGGCGATTTAGGATAGAGGCCGACTAGCAGCTCCAAGCGTTTAATTGATTCAAGTACGTCTCCGGTGAACGCGGTTGCTTTCGCTGTCTGGTATAGCAACTCGTCCATCCGCTGATATGTCTCTCCTGAGTCGACAATACTTTGATAGGTATCAAGAATGACCTCAGCTTGGACATAGGGGTCCACTGTAAGCTTTGCTTCATTGATGCCGAAGCTTGCACTCAAACTATTTAATCGATCCAACGCCTCTATCCTGACTTCTGGCGTACTGGCATTTTCAAAGAGCGCCCGATATCGCTTCATGACGTACTCTATAGAAACATCTGGCACCGGCTTTTTAGTCAGGGCAAGCACTTTAGGACGTAAATCGCCGATTTTCTTCGCCTCTACACCTTCACCAAAATTAACGGTAAAGCTTTCGTTTGCTGCAACATGGGGTACCACTACTAAAGACATGGCAATGCAGGCCACGACGAACGCGCAACCACGGAGCAACATAAAGCCACTCTGCGCACTTTGGGTTGAACACATGTCAAAGGATTTAGCGCGCAGGATCATTGATACCTCGCGTCCAACAAATTGGTGCGCTTGGTTCGCAACCGTGCTTGCGCTTCAAGAATCTGAACGAGGCCAAGCTCGGCCTGCTCGTAATAAGCAGAAAAATCGTTTTTAAGCGACGAAAGTTTTTTCTCACTAACGTCACTCAGCAGCGTATCAAGGGTACGATTAAACGCTTTTAACGCTTTGCGAGAAGCCGAAATTCGGCCGAGAGCTCTAGAAATATCCTTTAGCTGACCAGTTATATCTGATTTACGCGTAGTTGCTTTTTCTCTTGCTGACGAAAGTCTTTCTTCAATACTTGTTACTAATTCACGCGTCTTTGCCAAATTGGCGCCGCTCAACCCGGATTCGATCCCCTCAATACGTTGATGCAACTGCGCTACTTTCTGCTCAAGCACCTTGAGGTTTTGTTTGCTTTGCGGTGAATCTATCACGCGGATCTGCGTTCTCAAGGTTTTAGTAAGGCTCGACATTTGACTTTCAGTTGCCTGCAGCTTTTGATCAAGTGATTTGATTTGAGCATATTCTTTCATCAAGCTCATTAGCTGAGAATCTTGTGCAAGATACCTTAGATAAATAGCGCGCTGCGTATTGGACGATGTTGATCGGTCTAGGAACCATTGTAAGTCAGCTTTCGGGCGCTCCTCCAATAGCACGTCGATTGCACCGTACTCTTCGATTGCTGATATTAAACTATCAACATTCTGTTGTTCGTCCAGAAATTGCTTGCTTGCCTTGATGTAGGACTCGAGTGCCTGAGTCTGAAACCCAGAAAGTGCCTGAGCATGCGGGATAGCAATGAGCGACTCCGCAACTCCCGGAGCGCTTAGTCCAAATTGCAGACTTGCCTGCCAAGACTGGATCGCACCCCGATAATCCTGTAACTCATTCTTCGCGAGACCCGACAAATAGAGCGCTTGCGTAACGTAGATAGAGTCCATCTCGGTTTGGCACAAAGCTATCCTCTTAAGACTTTAGAGCAACACATTAAAACCCTTAATGAGCGGGATCGCTCGCGATTGCGACTGGCCTCCTTATTATACAGGCAGGGTGATTGCAAAAACGCGCTCAAGCACCTTAAAGGTAAAGCGCAAGATCTGAATGGCGCACTTCAAAATCAACGTGCTTACCTTCGCGGGCAGTGCTTTATCGAGCTAGGTAATCACAACTTCGCTGCGCAGTCTCTGAGCAGGGCCTTGGAAGGAGAGTGGGCAGCTTCCGCCTATTACAATCTTGCCACTGATTACGCAGCAACGAGCCGTAACCCTCGCAGAGCCTTGCTGTCTTTGAAGGTTGCACGAGATATCAATCTCGGGGAAGGGCTTTCTGAGGTTGAACTGACAAACCGTATAAATCTCAGTGCGGGAGCGCTGTATCTGGATAACGGTAAGCCAGAAATGGCGAACGAGTTTTTTAACCAAATCGAGATGGACTCTATCTACGTTACGCAAGCGCTCTATTTGTCGGGTCTCGCGAAGAATGAGTTACAGGATTATCGGGGTGCGATCCAGTCTTGGCAGGCAAGTCTGCAATTTGGACTAAGCGCTCCGGGAGTTGCGGAGTCGCTCATTGCTATCCCGCATGCTCAGGCACTTTCTGGGTTTCAGACTCAGGCACTCGAGTCCTACATCAAGG
>NZ_LWFT01001193.1:0-805 GCF_001635105.1 Oleiphilus sp. HI0079 | reverse complement strand
AAACTGAGTACGTTGAACGAGCGCTTTGTTCTCAACGTCGTCAGGCCCATCGAAGAGTACCTGAATACCGGAGATGCAACCAAACTAACCGAAGCGACCCAAGGCATAGAGGTTAGCCTTACCTCCTCTGAGATACTATCTGAAGCGGCAAAAGTAACGCTACAAGAAAAACTAACGGAGCTGAGCCTATTTTTAGATGGCGACTTCAGAGCTGCAGGCAAGTTATCTGGCGATCCACAGGCGCTGCTGCTTCAAAATGAACGCGAAACACGCGATGAACTCTCATTACTGACACGCTATGCCTTAGATGGCTATAACAGCGACCCCATTGCAGCAACGCGCTACATCAAACTCGCCACCAGTCTGCTTGAATATGTTCATGCACAAGCGTTAAATCGCCAAGCCTATTTTGAAACCTTCTCTCAAGCAAAGTTTGAAGAAATTCGCTCTTCGATTACCTCAGCAAAGAACGATGCCGAATCAATGCGCGCTCTTCCATTGCTTGGCGTCTTTGAAGAGGCAGAGGATGACTTTGGTTTGAGCTTGGGAGACAGCGAGGAAGAAGCCGAAGATAAGGGCGTCTCGCTAAGAGATAACATCGGTTATTTGCTTGATCGCTATATTGCAGAAATCGATCAGACCCGCGACATCATTTCAAAAGTGAGCGACAGCAGAGCTTCACTCAGAACACAGCTTTCAGAAATCAAACTCATTTTTGAACAACAAGCTGACTCGATCAGCACGCTAGCCAGCACGTCTTATGCGACCGTGCGCACAGTGCTATTCGGTACTGTCATCGCCATTG
>NZ_LWFT01001192.1:0-712 GCF_001635105.1 Oleiphilus sp. HI0079 | reverse complement strand
AGGCTGCATATATTCGCCACGTTCATTCTGTGTTCGAGCATAATGTGTGGATTGCACAACGCGAGGGTCGTGCCCTTGATGGTGTTGATTCTACAAATCCGGCACTGATCAAAATGCTACTGCTTGGCAGTGACAAATCGTCGCAAGTAGAAACCTCTAATGCGCTAAACATTTGCCCCGTCACCCTTTCCTACGAATGGGATCCATGTGACATGAGCAAAGCAACGCGTCTCATCAAAGATGAAACTCTCAGTACCGATGAAAAATTAGCAAACGACAAACTCGACATACTGAATGGAATGCTTGGTTACAAGGGCAAGATTACAGTTCGGTTTGGCGAACCGGTTTGCTTAGCAACTGATCCAGGGATTCAGCAGCTTCCCGATACTCTTGCAGGCGCGATTGATCGCCAGATCCGAGACAACTATGCGCTCTATCCTGTAAACACGTTGGCGAATAAACTCGTGTGTAACCAGTTCACCCTCCCCGCCTCCCTAAGCGAACAAGAGATCAGTGCAGCAGACCTATTACTTCAACGTCTCAACGCAGATTCATTCTCAGATTCGCTCTCACAGGCTCAGAAAAACGTTGTATCCGCATACGCGCAGCCGGCAATCGCTTCGAGCAACAAATAACAAGCGAATTAATGCTGTGCGAGCGATGGTTTTGCGCTTAAACTTTGGTAGACTCCACGGCGTTTTATCTAACCAAC
>NZ_LWFT01001191.1:0-1422 GCF_001635105.1 Oleiphilus sp. HI0079 | reverse complement strand
GTCAAACTTGGCAAGCAGGTGGTCAGTTGGGGTGAATCTACGTTTATCATTAATGGTATCAATGTAATCAACCCGGTTGACCTTCCAGCGTTTAGAGCACCAGGATCAGAAATTAAAGACGCGTTGTTGCCTGTCAACATGCTCTATGGTTCATTAGGGTTGACGGACAATGTTGGCGTTGAAGCCTTTGTTCAGCTTGAGTACGACAAGACCAGAATCGATGACTGCGGCACTTTCTTCTCATCAAATGACTACGTTGCGGATGGCTGCGGCCCTGTTTATGTCGCTAACGACAAGAGTGATAGTGCAAACCAGCAAAGTGGTTTAACGATTGATCGAGAAGGCGACAAACTACCGCCAGATACTGACCAATACGGTGTCGCGGTTCGTTGGTATGTTCCAGAGCTAAATGATACTGAATTTGGTTTCTACCATATTCGATATCACAGTCGCTTTCCGAACGTAAGTGGTAAAAGCGGTTTGGCTCAGAACGACTTCTCGAATGCGGCGTATCAGACTGAATATGCTCAAGACATTAAGCTCTACGGTATTAGTTTCAACACCACGACGCCTGGCGGTGTCTCGCTCTCAGGTGAATACTCGTTCAAAGAGGACGCGCCGATTCAGTTCAACTCTCAGGATTTATTGTTTGGGGCGATCGGTAATGAATACTCTCCTGTTTTCCAGAATCGGGTTCCTGATGTGAATGGAGATGGTTTTGTTACGGATGCAGATGCGCAAGCATCGGGATTCTACGGAACAGATCAGCAGGGCTTTGATCGTTACAATATTTCGCAGCTTCAATTTACCGGTATTTCGTTTATTGATCAGACGATGGGCGCGAGCCGTTTAGCAATCGTTGGTGAAATTGGTGCAACCTACGTACATGATTTACCGGATGTAGATGAAATGCGCTACGGCCGTTACGATCAGGCTGGATTTGGTTTAACACCGGACTATCTTGGCGCAGGTGCGTTGAATGTGTGTTCTGCGCTAAATCCGTACGGCACATGTGACAAGGAAGGCTACACCACAGACTTCTCATGGGGTTATCGAGTGCGTGCTTCTTTGGTCTACAACGACGTGGCAGCAGGTGTAAACTTAACACCGACACTTTCTTTTGCTCATGATGTTGACGGTTATGCTCCTGGTCCTGGTGCAAACTTTATTGAAGGTCGTCAAACGGTTGGACTTTCTCTGACTGCCGACTACCTTAATAAGTACCAAGCCAAGGTGGGTTATACAACGTATTACGGTAACAGTCGCTTCAACCCGTTACACGACCGTGATAACGCGACTGTGAGCGTGTCTTACTCATTCTAATGTTTATCGCTAATCTGGAACTAACCGGATTTAACGAGGTTATTTTTGATGAAAATCACTAGAACTTTATATGCGGCGGGACTTCTCTCTGCTGCGATT
>NZ_LWFT01001190.1:0-1074 GCF_001635105.1 Oleiphilus sp. HI0079 | reverse complement strand
ACGTCCCGCTTCACCTTCTTTCTTCAACTGTTCGAGGCTCGGTGTCACTGCAGTCATCAACTGCATGATAATAGACGCCGAAATGTAAGGCATAATCCCCAAAGCAAAGATACTCATGCGCTCTAACGCACCGCCAGAGAACATGTTGAACAGGCTCAAAATAGTACCTTGATTCTGTTCAAACAACGCAGCCAATCGCTCAGGGTTAATTCCGGGGACCGGAATGTGTGCACCTATTCGATAGACGATAATTGCCAAGAATACGAACCAAAGCCGAGACTTGAGTTCATCAAGTCCCTTCCCGAATCCGCCTTGCATCGCAGGAGATTTAGCCATTACTTATTATTCCTCGACCTTACCACCGGCTGCCTCAATAGCAGCCTTAGCACCTTTAGTCACCCTCAACCCTTGAGTCGTGACAGCTGACTTAATTTCGCCAGACAAGATAACCTTCGCAGACTTGGTATCACGACGAACTAAGTTCGCGTTTTTAAGTGCATCCAAATCAACTACGTTACCATCAACTAACTCAAGTTCGTTAAGGCGAATCTCTGCAACATATTGCGCTTGGCGCGACGTAAAACCGAATTTCGGCAAACGGCGCTGCAATGGCTGCTGACCTCCCTCGAAACCAGCTGGAACTGAACCACCAGAACGAGCCTTCAAACCTTTGTGACCGCGGCCACCGGTTTTACCAAAACCACTACCGATACCACGACCTACACGGCGACGCGAAGGCTTAGAACCAGGAGCAGGACTTAAAGTATTAAGACGCATCTCACTCTCCCTCAATTCTGACCATATAATTAACTTTGTTAACCATACCGCGAACTGAAGGGGTATCTTCAAGCTCAACAGTGTGACCAATTTTACGCAAACCTAGTCCCGTCACAGTAGCTCTGTGCTTTGGCAATTGACCAATCGGGCTACGGAAAAGCGTGACTTTAATAGTTTTTGCCTTTGCCATGATCTTATCCCGTAATATCTTCTACTGACTTACCGCGCTTAGCAGCAACGTTTTCATGAGATTGCATTGCTTTCAAACCATTGATCGTTGCGCGAACAACATTCACT
>NZ_LWFT01001189.1:0-1179 GCF_001635105.1 Oleiphilus sp. HI0079 | reverse complement strand
TAGCATCAACGGTTACGCCGCCCTCGTTTACTTCCACAACTTGAATTATTTGCGTCTGCTCACCCGTATTGGTTTGAAACTTCATCCCGGGTTCAAGGTCAGCGATATCAAACAGCTCCCTAGATACCACGTTAACAAATTCTGGACGATGCGGACCATAACCTAACTCCGGGGGAATCGTCGCTTCAATTCGATCTCCGGCGCTGCGGCCATCAACGGCCTTCTGCAAACCCTCGATGACATCTGAGGCGCCGATTTTTATCTTCATTGGCTCTCCACCCTGGGATGTATCCACTACCTCCCCATCGCTTCCTTTGAGCCAATAATGCACAGTATATGTTTTCATAACTACCTCTTGTCCGGGCGCTCGACTAACCAGTCTGCACTGAGAGCCCATGTATGCGCGGGAGCAGATGCACCTGCAAATACACCGGCATGTCCTCCGGGCGCAATACAGAATTCTTTATCCGTGGATGACACAATATCCAGAATCTTGTGTGCAGCTTTCACGCTAACGATATTATCGCTCTCTCCAGCAAAGGCCAAAATAGAACACGCAATCTTATTGAACTGCGCTTTAGCCTGCCCGATGCGCATCGCACCACTAGCAATTCGGTTATTAATCATCATATGGACGGCCATGTCCTTAATTGTCTCGCCAGGGTAATCGACCATGTCATCAAACCACTTACTCATGGTCAGACTCTCCTCCAGATACTCACGATCCCAGAGATTTAAGAACTTCTCATACGAATTGATCACACTACCAATCGGGTTGGTCAATTTGAAAGCGACCGAGGACACCCATCCTGGCACATGAAACATTTTCGCCGGCATATCTAAAAGCGAGACATTCAACATACTGGAAATACTTTGCGCAGGCTTGTATACCACCGAAAGAAACTTTCCTGTGAGACCACTTTGATGCATATCGACAGGACTAGCTACTGTAATTAGGTTTCGAACCCTCTGATCTCCAGAGGTAGCGAGATACATCAGAGACAACAGCCCCCCCATGCAATAGGAAAATATCGATAGCTCTTTTACACTTGCATGCCCTAGCACGGAATCCACGACATCCGGCATCCACTCCATTACATAGGACTCAAGCGAGAGATTTGAATGATCTGCCGTCACATCCCCCCAATCAACCAAGTACACATCAAATCCGCGAGCAAG
>NZ_LWFT01001188.1:0-673 GCF_001635105.1 Oleiphilus sp. HI0079 | reverse complement strand
ACGAGCAAGGCCAAAAGGCGAACAACGTATGGCATCAAAATGAGCTGGCCCACCTAGGGCCTAGCGCGATAAAAAATGTTTAGCGGGCGAAGGTGAATTGGCCACTTTCTTTTTTAGCACCGAAAAACCCAAAGTATGGATACAGCTTTGATTTAACATGCCATACATACAAGATAGTGCCGACCGTGATAGACCATATAATAAAAAGCTTAATCGGCTCGTCGTTTGCGCTAGGAAATGTATTGGGCAACTGACTGATGGAAAGAAATATATAAGCCAAGTACGCCGTTAAGCTGTGCCTGTAGAAGCCGATAATGAATAAGAACGAGATAGAAGCCGCAATGCCTGCCAACCAATATGGAGCCTGCCCTCCTATTGAGAGCCCAGTGGTATAGCCAGCAAACGCAGCAAATAACGCCTGCACAAACATCAGACTAATTAATATGTTGTTTCTTCCACTGTAAAGCTGGCATAGCGTTTCGTCTTTCAGTGAGGCAACGCATGCTGCAACGCGCTTTTCTGGAAGTGTAAGCCCCTTGTATTCATTCAGTAGCTCTGCGCGCGTTACCCCAGCACTGAACTTCGCCTGCATTTCCTGTTTCATCTTCCTTGGTTTCACCAAAATCTCCCCTGGTAGCGTTTGCATGTTAGGCCCAACTCACTCATGCCATAA
>NZ_LWFT01001187.1:0-1063 GCF_001635105.1 Oleiphilus sp. HI0079 | reverse complement strand
ACAGCCCTTCGACTTGATAACCTTGCTGTTTCAGAAGGAGTGCGGAAACTGAGGAATCTACGCCGCCAGACATACCAACAATGACACGTGTTTCGCTTATGGGTTTCATCTAATACCTGTGTTTGTGACGAAGACCGTTATGGCGGTTTTCGGTCGAATCAAAAGCGTTGCTTCAGCTTCGTCTCTAAAGAATTAGGCGAGCCTTACAAGAAAGCGCGGATTGTAGCTTTCCTTGGTTAAAATTTCAGCTATCAATTTTAGAGAACGGATGCTCATAGATAAAATTTAACGGCACTGAAGTTCGAGTTCTCGCATCGTCAATGCATCTTAATACAAGTGGGCTGCGGAGATTTTCTCCTTTAGAGATAATTTCAGCATAACTTAGCCAATGGGCCGCCAAGATATCCGCATCCAACGCATTGCTCGTATGCTCCAGTGCCTGTGCAGAAAAACAGTAACGGTGGTAGCAGACGCCGTTTTGAGGCGCTGTGTAAACATAAAGGCCTACTAGGCCCGTTAGTTCAACCCGCCATGCGGTTTCTTCTAAGGTCTCTCTGACAGCGGCTTCAAAAATCGACTCGCCTTCATCAACGTGACCCGCAGGTTGATTGTAAACTCTTTGGCCGTGGCTTAATTCCTCAACCATTAAAAACTTGCCGTTCTTTTCCACTACGCAGGCGACCGTTGCGTGCGGGGTCCAAATGTTACTCATTTTATTCGGTTTCCTCGTTTCCCTGTTTGCGGTCGTCCAAATGCGGCTCTGTTGGCTTTGTTTCGACCGGAGGTGTCACGCCTAGGTTGTTGACGTTTTGTTGGGGAGGCTGTGTTGCTCGGCAAATGAATTGTTTGTAAGCGGCTTTCGCCCTGAGATAAACCATCAAGTTTCCATGGGCCAATTGCCACGCGAATTAAGCGTAAGGTAGGAAAGCCAACGGTTGCTGTCATGCGCCGAACTTGTCGATTTCTACCCTCAGTAATGGTTAATTCAAGCCATGATGTGGGAACAGTCTTTCGTTTGCGTACAGGAGGGTTTCGGTCCCAGATATCGGGTGTATCTATGCGT
>NZ_LWFT01001186.1:0-764 GCF_001635105.1 Oleiphilus sp. HI0079 | reverse complement strand
CGGTTCGCGAAATTGCAGAGCATTCCATCGCACACCCCTCCGGTTTAGCTGCCGAATGTATCGTCATTGATACCGATGGCAAAGATACTTGGTGCTCCCTAACTCAGCATGAAGATTATCTGAATCTGCCACGCGAAACCGTGTTAGAAGTGGTTCGCGGCGCAGGCATTGCTGGAATGGGAGGTGCCGGCTTTCCAACCGACGTAAAACTACATCCTGCAAATCTAAAACAACTGAACACACTGATCATTAATGGCATCGAGTGCGAGCCTTACATCACCGCCGATGACATGCTAATGCGCAGTTATGCAGATGAGGTTCTGCGCGGCATCGAGATCATGGCAAGACTGCTGGAGCCAAAGAACGTCGTACTGGCTATTGAAGACAATAAGCCACACGCATTTGAAGCGATTCAGGCGGCGCTTGAAGAGCGCTCAAGCCATACGACTGCCGCGAAATATGATGTTGAGTTAGCCGTTATCCCGACAAAATACCCTTCAGGTGGCGAAAAGCAGCTGATTCAGATTCTTACTGGACAAGAAGTACCCAGTGGCGGCATTCCTGCCGACATAGGCATTGTCTGCCAAAATGTTGCAACGGCACGCGCCGTTTATCGCGCGGTTCGTTATGGCGAACCGCTGATATCTCGAATAACCACATTAAGTGGTGAGGCGATAGGCCAACCCTGCAATGTGGAAGTCTTGATAGGCACGCCTATTTCGCATTTGCTCAACGAGTTTGACTATCAACCCGCCCGCCATCCA
>NZ_LWFT01001185.1:0-1139 GCF_001635105.1 Oleiphilus sp. HI0079 | reverse complement strand
CTCACTCGGGTCATACTGTCCCGAGAGCTATCACTCGATGAGATTGAAGAAATAAAACAACGCTGCCCAGAAATGGAGTTGGAAGTGTTTGTTCATGGCGCCCTTTGTATCGCTTACTCTGGACGCTGTTTGCTGTCGGGGTATATGACCCACAGAGACTCGAATCAAGGTGCATGCACGAATAGCTGTCGCTGGAAGTATCAAGCGCATGAAGCGAAAGAAACCGTCGAAGGCAATATCATCGCCAAACAACCCGCGCTCGAGACTTTCGACCCAGCACAGACTAGCGCTAACAAGTCAGAACCACCGATTTACCTGCTTCAGGAAGCCGGTCGACCGGGTGAGTACCTACCAGCCTACGAGGATGAGCACGGTACTTACATCATGAACTCAAAAGACCTACGAGCCGTTCAGCATGTGCAACGGCTCATCAATATTGGTGTTGATTCTCTAAAAATAGAGGGACGAACAAAGTCTTATTACTATGCAGCAAGAACAGCTCAGGTTTACAAGCAGGCAATTAACGACGCACTTGCCGGCAGAGACTTTAATATGCAACTCATGGATGAGCTAGAAGGCATGGCAAATCGGGGTTACACCGAGGGCTTCTATCGGCGCCACGTGCCTGATGAATATCAAAACTATGAGACCGGCAACTCTAGATCTGAAAATCAGCTGTTCGTGGCAGATATCGAGTCTATTGATCGCGAGAACAATCGCTTATTCCTAAGCGCTAAGAATAAATTTGGCATTAACGACAAGCTAACCCTGCTTACCCCCGAACAAAACGTTGAGTTTAGCGCTTCAAATATGCAGCTCAGTAGAAACGGGGCTGCATGTGATGAGGCATCCGGGTCAGGCTATCGCGTTAGCGTACCTGCTGATCTGGTAAAACATATTAGCGATGCGGCTTTGGCAAAGGGCCTTCTTGTTAAAACTATGCGATAAATCAACAAAGTATAGTGGCGTAAATATCAAGTTCTTCGACTAGGATATCATTCAGATTCATTGCCCTACTGACCATACTTACGTTTGAAATTATAGTAACCAAAAGCGAGGGGTAACACGGTGGGGCAACAGCATTTCGATATTCTTATTATTGGCGCAGGTCTTTCTGGAATTGGTGGTGCGTGCCATGT
>NZ_LWFT01001184.1:0-1610 GCF_001635105.1 Oleiphilus sp. HI0079 | reverse complement strand
AATCGGAAACCGCGATCGGACAAATGTGTATTGATGTATTCGGCACTGGCTGGGGTTCATTTAAAATTGCGCATATGTCGACGGGCGATAAGATCGGCGTTGAGATGTTCGAATTTAAGAACAATGAAACACCCAAAGACTTCGAGTACTGGAAAACCAGCACCTTTCATTTCTGCGTGCAAGATCCAGACATTGAAGGCTTAGTTGCCAAGATAGTCGAGCATGGTGGCAAACAACGCATGCCGATTCGAGAATACTATCCTGGCGAGAAGCCTTATAAGATGTGTTATGTAGAAGATCCATTTGGTCTAATTTTCGAAGTATATTCGCATAGCTACGAGCTCACCTATTCACAAGGCGCATACTGAACGAGAGCGTAAACTAAATGCTTACAAGGCAAACCACAGGTCTTATTGTCGTTGATATTCAAGGTAAGCTCGCGCGCATCGTTCATGAAAGCGAGGCGCTCATTTCAAATTGCTCTAAGCTGATCAAGGGCGCTCAAGTGCTCGGGCTTTCAATCATTCAACTTGAACAGAACCCCGAAAAACTTGGACCGACTGTTGATGAACTCAACACGCTATTAGACACAGTGCCGCGTATCGCCAAATTTTCTTTTAGTGCCTGCGAAGAACCGGCCTTTGTCGAGGCCGTCAAATCGTATGACGTAGACACATGGTTAATATGCGGTATTGAGGCGCATATTTGTGTTTATCAAACAGCCAGAGGGCTGGCAAAACTTGGCTACAAGGTGGAAGTTGTGCGCGATTGCGTATCGTCCCGATTAACAAGCAATAAACAATTGGGCCTAGACAAGCTCACACGACATGGCATTGAGCTGACAGGCCTAGAGATGTGCTTGTACGAACTGATCAAGGACTGTCGGGCACCGGAGTTCAAGCCCGTTCTTGATCTTATCCGTTAAGCTCGAAACTGTGGATCGACCGCGTCGCGTCATGCGTTTACCGCACCACCCTCCTGAGCGGTATTTCTGTCGGTTTTAAAGCGCGCCATAAACGGAAGCAAGTTGAGCGATTGGAGCCCAAGCACGCTGGCGGCAGAGAGGACGCCGCCCATCATCGCGCCACCAACACCACACGACAGAACGTCTTGCCCGGTTAGATACAACCCTGCAATGCGGGTCTTTGGACGCAACCATGTTTGCTGAAAGCGCTCTGGGCCGTGTTCTAAGCCATATAACTCTCCACGAGAATAAGCACAGAAGTAGTCGGTCGACAACGGTGTAGACACCTCAAAGTAATCGACTTTACCGCGCAAGTTAGGCATCTCGTTATATAGCTGCTCCATCAAGCGCGCACCAAATTCGGCTTTAAGCGCGTCATACTCGTCACCTCTCTGACCCCATGGCATATCCTTCCATGCTTCAAAGTACTTGTAGGGACAAGGCGCGACAATTTCGATCGTGGATTTATTAGGGTAACGCTCCGACCAAGACGGGTCTTTGGCCGAAGGAAACGATATATACGTAAGCGGGAACGGCGCGTTTTTGTCGGCATCAAATGCCGCAAAGTTTGCTTGCGCATCATGACTTGGATAGAGCCAATAATTCGTCTTAGGGAGCTTTAGCTCTTTGGGCGTGCCTTTAAGCC
>NZ_LWFT01001183.1:0-24580 GCF_001635105.1 Oleiphilus sp. HI0079 | reverse complement strand
CGATGATCCGGGCCTTGATGAGCTCTATGGTGTCGGTACTCTAGCAACCATATTACAGATGTTGAAACTACCTGATGGCACTGTGAAGGTATTGGTTGAGGGAGAGAAACGCGTGGTTATCGATTCTCTCGATGAAGACGCGTTTGCATCGGCGGTCGCTCACGAGCTCCCTGAAACTAAGCCAGCGACTAGCGAACTACAGGGATTGGTTAGTGCGCTAAGCAGCGAGTTCGAGAAGTTTAGTAAGTTAAGCAAAAAAGTTCCTAGTGAGGTTGTTAGCTCTCTTGTTGGAATCGAGGAGCCACTCCGTCTAATTGATACCGTTGCCACACACTTGGAAATGAAGATTTCTGATAAGCAAGAAGTGTTGGAAGAAGGTGATGTGACTCAGCGAGTAGAGTATCTACTTGCTGTCATTGAGGGTGAAATCGATCTTATACAGGTGGAAAAGCGTATTCGTGGTCGCGTTAAGAAGCAGATGGAGAAAAGTCAGCGCGAGTATTACTTAAACGAGCAGATGAAAGCGATTCAGAAAGAGATGGGCGCGCTCGGTGAGACAGGTAATGAATTTGAAGAGCTTGAGAACAAGATCGCCGAGGCAGGCATGCCGGTTGAAGCGAAACAAAAGGTTGAAGGTGAGCTGAAAAAGCTGAAAATGATGTCACCTATGTCCTCAGAAGCCTCTGTTGTCCGCGGTTATATTGAGTGGCTAACGGATTTGCCTTGGAAGAAGCGCAGCAAGGTGCGTCATGATTTAGCAAAGGCACGAGAAATTCTTGATAGCGATCATTATGGGCTCGATGAGGTCAAAGACCGCATATTAGAGTATCTTGCGGTGCAAGCACGCGTTAAAAAGCTGAAGGGGCCTGTGCTTTGTTTGGTTGGGCCTCCGGGTGTAGGTAAAACCTCTCTCGGGCAGTCTATCGCTAGAGCGACAAACCGAAAGTTTACGCGTGTCGCTTTAGGTGGCGTTCGTGATGAAGCCGAAATTAGAGGTCATCGCCGAACTTATATTGGCTCTATGCCAGGTAAGCTGGTTCAGAAGATGACAAAGGTCGGTGTTAAAAACCCGCTCTTCTTGTTAGATGAAATTGATAAGATGGGGATGGATCATCGTGGTGACCCTGCCTCGGCTCTCCTTGAGGTTTTAGACCCAGAACAGAATCACACCTTTAATGATCATTATTTGGAGGTTGATTATGACCTCTCCGACGTAATGTTCGTTTGTACATCTAATTCGATGAATATTCCTCCTGCGTTGCTTGATCGAATGGAGATTATTCGTATTCCGGGCTACACCGAAGATGAAAAGGTGAATATTTCTCAGCGCTATTTGATTCCAAAACAGGTTAAAAATAATGGCCTCAAGGCGGGTGAGCTTGAGATCGAAGAGGATGCGATTCGAGACATTGTTCGTTTCTATACGCGAGAGGCTGGAGTCCGTGGGTTGGAGCGTGAAATCGCCAAGCTATGCAGGAAGGTCGTAAAGTCGATTGCGTTAAAAGAAATTGATCCGGAGCTTACTGTATCTAGTTCTAACCTTGCTGATTACCTTGGTGTGCGTAAATTTAGCTATGGTACTGCTGATGAGGAAGATCGTATCGGGCAGGTTACTGGTTTAGCTTGGACTCAGGTGGGCGGCGAGCTTTTGAGTATTGAGTGCTCTACTGTTAAGGGCAAAGGTAAGGTGGTGCGGACCGGCTCGTTGGGTGATGTAATGCTAGAGTCAATACAGGCAGCAATGACGGTCGTGAGAAGTCGAGCTGATGTGCTGGGTATCGATTCTGAGTTCCATGAACAAAACGATGTGCATATTCACGTTCCGGAGGGTGCGACCCCTAAAGATGGTCCTAGTGCTGGTATCGCTATGTGCACAGCGATGGTTTCTGCCTTTTCAGGTGTTCCGGTAAAAGCAGATGTAGCTATGACTGGTGAAATTACACTGAGAGGTCAGGTTTTGGCGATTGGGGGGCTAAAAGAGAAGTTGCTTGCTGCGCATCGCGGAGGCATTCAAACGGTCGTGATCCCTCACGAAAATGAGAAGGATTTGAAAGAGGTTCCTGACAATATTAAAGAGTCTCTTGACATCATTCCGGTGAAGTGGATCGATGAAGTGCTCGACATTGCTTTGGCGTATCCGCCTGAGGAAAAATCTGGAAAGCGGTCCTCGAGTGTGTCAAAGAGTACAAAAAGTAGCTCGAAACGGACGGAAGGGCGAATAAATACGCATTAGCGCAAATGCTTCCTTGACAGTGGTTTTGGACAGTTGGTATAACTTGTTACGACGTCTGGCAGCAGTATTCTAGAGGGCTCCGAGACCACTCGATAGATTTTCTATAAGATAGAGATTTCTATAATTAAGAAGAATTAGATCGCGTCTTATTGTTTATTCAAACAGCGGATCAAACATCTATTTAAGCAAACTAAAATTAAACTAAGGGGTTTAGTGTGAACAAATCTGAACTTATTGATGCAATTGCAGATTCAGCAGATATTTCTAAAGCAGCAGCAGGTCGTGCAGTTGATGCATTCGTAGACTCGATTACTGGTGCTTTAAAGTCTGGTGATCAAGTAACGCTAATTGGTTTCGGTACTTTTTCTGTGAAAGACCGTGCAGCGCGCACTGGTCGTAATCCGCAAACAGGTCAAGAGATACAAATCGCCGCAGCGAAAATTCCAAGCTTCAAAGCAGGTAAAGGTCTTAAAGACGCGGTTAACTAAGGTTATTCGCCTGTTAGAAAGGTTCGAAAGAGCCATTCGAGAAAAGGCGCGTTCTTAGGAATGCGCCTTTTTTGTTATGTCAGCCTTTAGTAGCGCTGACAGTATTTCATTATAGTAAGTAGTTATTTTTAGAGGGCATTATGCTTCAAGACGTCCGTCAAGGTATGCAGGGTACGACCGCCAAAGTTATTGTTTGGGGAATTGCTATTACGTTCGCGCTATTTGGTGTTGAGTCAATTGTTGGTGGTATCGGTGGGGAGCCTGATGTAGTTGAAGTAAATGGCGAAGGTATTCCAGAATCAGAATTTAAAATCGCTGTTGAGCGTAAGAAGCGCCAGTTATTAATGCAGATGGGCGAGGCGGCAGACCCAGATCTTATTGATGATGGGCTGCTATCTCAGTCAGTTCTTGATGGTCTCGTTCAAGAAAAAACGCTTGAGCAGGACGCAAATGACAAAGGCCTTTATATTTCAGTCGCAATGGTTGATGAGTACATCCGTGGCATGAACGAATTCCAAGTTGATGGAGAGTTTAGCAATCAGCGAATGCAATCTGTTCTCGGCTCTGCTGGCTTCACGCTAAACTCCTTCAGAGATAGTTTGGCGAAGCAGTTTGTCATTGATCAAAGTCGTACAGGGCTGATCGGATCGGCGTTCGTGCTAGAAAGTGAGGAGAACGCACTCGTTAAACTAGACCGTCAAACACGTACCTTTGGTATGACTGTGTTATCCGCTGATGAATATAAGGACGAAATTGAAATAACTGATGCAGAAATCCAGTCTTATTATAATGAAAACGCTTCCATGTTCATTCAGCCTGAAAACGTCGATGTTTCCTATGTTGTTTTAAGAAAGTCTGAATTAGATCAAATTGATGTCGCGTCTGAAGAAGTGGAAGCGCGTTACGAGCTTGAATTACAGGACTTTGTTGGCGACGAGCAGCGCCGAGCTTCTCATATACTAGTCTCCATTTCGGATGAGGTGACTGAAGAAGAGGCTTTAGCGAAAGTCACTGAACTTAAGACGAAAATTGATGCCGGAGAAGACTTTTCAGTGTTGGCCAAAGAAAACTCCGATGATGAGGGTTCTGCGGTTGATGGCGGTGATCTAGGTTTTTCAGGGAAGGGTGTTTACGTTTCCGGCTTTGAAGATGCTTTGTTCTCGATGGAAGAGGGAGCTGTTTCTGAACCAGTCAAAACGGAGTTTGGTTACCACCTCATCAAGCTACTAGAAGTGCAGGTAAATGAGCCCCCTGAGCTTGCTGAGCGTGCTCCCGTGTTAGAGGCGGAGATTCTAGCCGAAAAACGTGATCAGCAGTATGTTGATTTAGTTCAGCAGTTAGCAGACATTTCGTATTCGTCACCTGATTTGGTCGATCCCGCAGACGAGCTTGGTCTTGAGTTACAGCAGCGAATTGGTGTTTCTGCTGAATCTCAGGATGAAATTTTTTCAGAGCTGAAAGTTCAGCGAGCGCTTTTTAGCGATGAAAATCTTTCTGGGGAGCACAACAGTGAGGTTATTGAGCTGGATGAAGGGTTGGCGCTTGTCTTTAAAGTTGAAGATTACCATGAGGCATCGACGAAGAGCTTGGAGCAGGTTCGGGATGAAGTGACCGCTCTCCTGACGAAAGAGAAAGCAGGGCAGTATGCCGCATCAATCGGTAATGCTTTTATTGTTCGAGCTGAGGCCGGTGAGCATGCAGATTTGGTCGCGGAAGATATGTCGTTCGCCTGGGAGCAAAAAGTCAGCGTACGAAGGGATGACTTCTCAGTAAACCCGGATTTATTGTTTAAAGTGTTCTCAATGGATAAGCCGGCGGGTGAGCAGCCAGTGATCGGTGGCTTTGAGTTGAGTAATGGAGACTATGCGGTTGTTTCCCTTACTGCTGTTTCTTCTGGAAGCTTAGAAGATATTACCATGATCGAAAAACAGTCGATCAAAAGCTCGCTAGGGGCGAGTTATGGCGGGACGGATTATGCTTCGTATCTGACTAGTATTGAGGAAAGCGCAATCGTTGAGCGAATGTAAGTCATTCTAAATAGCGTTGACGGGAGCTTAGTAGGCTCCCGTTTTTTGTTGTGCCCCTATAGATTGAGCACTGGTTATCTTTAAAAAACAGCCAATTGCGGTATCGTTCGCATCAAGAATAATGAGACTGACACGTAGTGTGCGGCTGCGTGGTCGAATGGGATTACACCCGGAATAATAAAATGGTTCTGGTTACTACAGCATCGATACTATTTCTTAACTTGCTTTACGGATTCAAGGAGATTGAGCCGCATGAGCAAGGCGTCGTGTATTACGACTTTGACCTAGATAGGCCCGAGTTGTTTTATTCCGCGGAGGTAGAGCCTTATTCAGAAATCAAGTTCCGCAACATCGTTCGCCAAGCATACGATTATAGTTGCGGCTCTGCAGCCCTTACGACGATCCTTCAGCATTATCTTGGGCGAAACTTTCAAGAGCGCCAAGTGATGGAGGGCTTACTTCATTACGGTGAGAACGAGCGAATTGTAGAGCGCCGTGGTTTCTCGATGTTGGACATGAAGCGCCTCGTTACGGCCTTAGGTTTTCCTGCTGGTGGCTTTAAAGCGGAGATGCAAGACCTAATCGACTTGGATCACCCAGCGATCGTTCCAATTCAGTACGCGGGTTACAAGCATTTCGTTGTCGTAAAGACGGTGGAGAATGATCGTGTTTTTATTGCGGATCCATCGAAAGGAAACTTAACGTTCACGATTGAGCGCTTTAAAGAAGCTTGGGATCAAAATGTATTATTCGTTGTATTTCCTGGTGATACGAAGCCGGTAGATGGTCTGGAATTGAGAGAAGAAGACTTACGTTATATTGATGACCAGACACTCTCTCTGCAGGCATTTCAGGAGTATCCAGATTATTTCGATATGCATCAGTGGCGGATACAGAATGAGATCGAACGGCTTAAAAATAACTCTGAAGAGGAGATAGCCAATGGTGCGCCAACCTTTAGTAATGGCACCAAGCAGCTTCACTACAGAAGAAACTAATTAGATTGCGATAGTATTAAACAAGGACAGACTCATGGCCCGCTTTTTAAGGCTTTTGATCATATTTTCTGGAACCCTGCTCGCGACTGGCGGGGTTTTTGCTGAAGAAAAGTCTTCGACGGATAAAGCGCGTGAAGCGCTTGCCCAGCAAGGGGAAGACGAGAGTGATACGGCTCAGTTAGAAGAAGTTTTCCAAGCCGCTGAAAAGCGCTACTCGATGTTGAAATCTGGCGGGAAATCGCTGTCTTACTCCTTTAGTTATTCCTATACAGGAGACTCTAGAATCGATCTAGAGGTTACTAACGGCGTTGTCCGTAATTTGGATGTAAATCCTACTGCAACGCACAGCATGACGAACAGTTTCAGCTTCTCGTATGGCATTCTCAATAACGTCACGTTAAGTACCAACGTTCCTTTATCCACTCGTTACGACACGACACGTGAATTATCGGTTACAGATTTTGGTGATATTAGCCTCGGGCTCAGATGGCAGCCATTCTCTTATGTGCCGGGTGCGCCCACAATAACAGTCAATACCTCTTTGAGCACCAAAACAGGGGTTAGCCCTTATGAAATTAACCCGCAACAAAGACTGTCTACAGGTAGCGGAACGTATTCGTTTAGCACTGGTGTTAACGTATCTAAGGTACTCGATCCGGTTGTTGTGTTCGGTTCATTAAGCTCTGGTTATTCATTTGAAGAAAATGGCCTGAATCAAGTCCGAGGCGGGCGGGTTTTGACGTCTGTTCATAATGGGCAAAGTTATTCTCTCTCTGGCGGTTTCTCTTACTCTCTGTCCTACGATACTTCCTTAAGTATTTCGACAAGCATTTCTTATAACAGCGAAACGAACCTTTACTTCGCTGATGGAAGTAATACTGAAACTCAAGATTCGGCTAGTGGTTCGGTAAACATGTCTCTGGGTATTAGGGTTGACCCTACTACGATTATTAACACCAGTTTTGGCTTTGGTCTGACCGAAGATGCTTCAGACTTTAACTTAGGCTTCTCGTATCCGATTAATATCGGTGCGTGGACTTGGTAAGCGATCAAATATTGGAGCTGATGTGAGAGCGCTTACCAAACCAATACAGCGTGCAATGGTTGCGCTGTTTTCCGTGTTGTTGGTTTTTCCGCCCCAGCTTTATGCGCAGGTAGGTAACGGCATCACGATCGATAGTCGCGCGATGTCGCTTGGTAATGCCGTCGTAGCGGATCGAGATCCAAGTATTGCCGCTGTTTATCATAATCCCGCGGGTCTCGTAAATTTAGAAGAGCGTCAATTCGAAGTAGATCAATATATTATTGGTCTTGATCTCGATGCGGCATATATCGCGGGCGACGATTACGAGATCTTTGGTCTAGATGGAACAGGCTTTAATACCTACGATCCGACTGTTCCAAGAGACCCAGTGGTGGGTGGTGATGGATATGGTGAGAGCCATACGAGTAAGCCGGCGATATATATTCCGGGCTTTGGCTTACAGCAATGGGTCTGGAGTGGGCCGGCGCCACTTCCGTTTCAGTTCGGTTTCTCAGTAAACGAGCCGGGCTCGAAGTTTACTTTTGCATTCAAAAACTACATGCATTCTCCGCTTGGCCTGTTCAAAGACGCTGAAGACCCAGGTAAATTCCTAGGTAAAGAAGCGGCTATTCAGCGCTACACTTTCTTTTCTCCTGCAGTTGGTTACGAAATTTCTGATGAATGGGCCGTTGGTCTGGGCGTTCAGTTATCCCATCAAGGTTTCTATATCGCGCAGGATAACCGGGCACCAAACTTTTTGATTGCCGTGACTGAGATTTTACAGGATGCGTTTGCCTGTGAATTTGATAAGCCGATCGGTAAACGTCGTGATCCTCTCCAGCCTTTCCTTTCTCTCTGTCAGGGTAATATTGGTCCGTGGGACAGTGTTGGTCGAATCGACATCGATATGCAGCAATCACTTTCCCCAACATATAACGTCGGGGTGCTCTGGGAGCCAAATGATTGGTTTTCATGGGGGGCTTCCTACATGACGGGTGCCGAGATGGAGTTGCGTGGTACCTTTTTGATGGACTACACGGATGAGTGGACAGCATTCTGGCAAGGCTTTAACGGCTCGATTATTGGTGCGATTACTGCCGCGATTCTTGGTCTTCCTCGAGGACGACCATATGAGGCGGGAAATATTTATATGGATTATGAAATTCCGCAGCAGTTTAAGAGTGGTATCAGCATGCGAGTTCATCCGGAGTGGACCGTTAATCTTGATGCTACATGGACTGATTGGAGTGTCTGGGATGAATGGACGTTCCATTTTGATCGAGATCTAGAGCTTTTAACAACAGCGCGACTCCTTTCAGGACTTGTTACCGGAACCTCTCTAACGCTTCCACTTGGCTTAGAAGATACGTGGCATTACGGGATCGGTATCACCCAACACGTCAACTCTCGGTTGAATCTCCGGTACGGTTTGGAGCTGAGAAAGACGCCTGTCGGTGATGATGTTTTTGGTCCTGTGCCGGTAGGAGATATGAAGCATTGGGGCTTAGGCTTTGATTATAAATGGGATAAACAAACCAGGGTTGGTGCAAGTGTATTCTATATGCAGTCTGTTGATTACATTAAAAATAACACGAGTTGTAATCTAAACTGTACTAACTTTACTAACGTGGTTTACAACCCTTACGCAGGTCTGGATGTTAAATTCTCATCAAGAATCTATGGTATCGGGCTCCAGTTTAGACGGCAGTTCTAACACTCGTAGCCTGTTTGTCTTACTAACAGCAGTATTTATCTTTTACGCTAGCCCGGTTTCTGCAAAGCGTTACATCGTTGCTGACGACGCGTTTGGTAATACCGATGCAAAACAGGTTTCTGAACTGGATGAGGAAGAGCTAGAGAAGCTTCGTCGTCGTGAAGAGGCGAAGTCCGATTCGCCCGATGATTCTACCAAAAGCCCGTCAACAAATTCTTCTGATGACTCTTCAGTGAGCCCATTAGCCCCCGCCGCCGCTCCCAATGTGATAGAAGAAGCGGAGCCTGCTTATTCTCAGGAGATTAAGAAAGCCCCGAATTCTGTCGGGAGTTCAGAGGCCTCAGAACAGTCAGCGAATCCATCGCAATTCGGTTCAGGTGCAGAGGTCGATAATTCGGAAAACCCTTTTGAGCGTGCATTAAGGGAGTCACAGGAGAACGAGACAGACGAAGTGGTTAAGCGATTGCGCGCGCAAGGCGGCGATCCAAGCTTTGATGCAACGAGGGTCAATCCTGCAGAGTTCGTTGACAGTGATGATCTTTTGCAGGGCAATGTTGGTAGCGATGGCGAACGTCCTTTTTTCGTGACATTTGATAACGAAGGCGATTCGAATGTTATCTTTTATAGCCCTCAAGTCATGCAGCAAGAGGTAAACCGGCGCGAGATGGAAGAGCAGGTGAGTGAAGCGGTGGTTTACTCTCCGGACAATGCCCAGTCGGAGCTCGTGTTACCTCAGGATGCAGACCCTGTAGCTGCTCAAATCCTATCCGCGGGCAATCGAGAGAGTTACTTCAGTCGCTTTGAGGGACGCTGTTGTAAGAAAATCCCAAATGTTGGTATCTTGGAGCTTCGTCGTGACAAGGGGCTACATGTACCTATAAACCGAGAAGACTTCTCTTATCGTTTTGTCGATGGTGACAGTCGCTATCGTTTAGTTCGGCTTCCTGAAGTGCGGAAAAACTTCCTGATTACGTTAAAGACCTTCGTTAAATCCTACAAAAAACAGGGTATCGAGCATGGCGCATTTATACCTCAGGTTGTGATGCTCGATCGAGATAAAAATATTACGCGGATTATTACCAATCTATCGGCAGAATCGCATGCTGAAACATGGAGTAACTACGGGTATCTCAAATCCGTCATAGAGGTTGATCAAACCGGTATTGATGGCGAGGCTTTGTTACTGGTCTACACACGTGCAGCTGACCTACGTAGGAGTTCCACAGTTGAAGACTCCTCGGGTAGTTGGGAAATAAAGCATATGGAGGTTGGCTCTTTAGAGGTCACTGTCGTACCTAGTTCGCTCTAACATTGATTCAAATGTGTATCGAGCGATCCTGGGTTTAAAGTCTAAAGTAAGTCTTAAGCACTTCGATATTTTTCTGCTTCAGCATATTTGAACCCTTCTCTCGTGCGCTGTTCACTTAACCAGCTAAAAATATGCGCTTTTACGCGTGGTAAGTATGTTCCGCCGATTGTCCAATGACAGACCTCTTCCAACAGGCGAAGGGATGCTGGAGATCGGAACCGGCTATGAATTTTCTGCTGCAATTTTGGCGGTGTGATCTTATCTTTCAGTCCTGACACGATAAGAACCGGGCAAGAAATGTTTTTGTAATTCACTTTCGTTGGTGGTTTTCTAAACAGGAACCACATCCCAATTTCGGTTGATGCCAAACCAGACTCTAGTGTGACTTTCGTCGCCAAGTCTTCTTGAATATCTGAGGGTTGGCTATTTGCAATACCATATCTTATGTTTTTGAGAGTAATGTCAGTTGTCGTTTTCCAGAGAGGGAATTTGAAAAGATTGTGTCCAAATGTTCTGACCACGCTCCACGTCCAAGAGTTGATGCCGGCCGGAGAAGCTGAAGAGATTAAAATCAGCTTTTCCACGTCACGCTCTGCGGCTACAAGTTGGGCGATCAGTCCGCCCATAGAATGACCAACCAAGATCGGTTTCTGATCAAAGCCTTCAAGGACGTTGATGATAAAATCGACATAGTCACGTATTCCGGTTCCCGCAAGTTTCGCGCGAGACTCATCGGTGTGCATGCTCAAGTTAACATGGTTTGGCAGAGAAGGCGCAAATACTGCGTGGCCTTCGGATTCAAATGCATGCTTCAACTCGTCAAGCGTATCACCGGTGCTCCACATTCCGTGGATCATGAGTACCGGTGGCAGGCTGTAATCATTCTCGGCCATGGGCGATCGTCTCTTAATTATTCTATTTTTTAGTGTCAGGAGGCGGGCTTAGGCCGCATTTACCTGGGGTGCCGGATCAGCTTTCACTTTTTGAGCTGCGGTCTTAAAGTGCATGTTTGGCTCGTCGACAGGCTCTTTGAGTAAGACTTTCTTGTCTTTTCCATAATCCATATCTAGTTTCCAGGGACCGCTTCTTCCTTGGCGAGGAAGCATATGTTTTGCCCGTTGAGCGTATCCTGGATCAAAATTATCAAGCATGCCATCAGTGAGCTTGTTGTTACCAATGTCGGTTGGCGTGGCAACCGTATAGTTATTGCTATCCATAAACTTGATCAGACGACAAATGTATCGGCTAGCAATATCGCACTTTAATGTCCATGGCGCGTTGATATAGCCAAATACCCAAGAGAAATTGGGTACGCCTTCTATCATCACACTCTTATAGGTCATCTTGTCACTTAGGTGAGTTTCCTCGCCATCGACAGATAGCTTAAGACCACCCATCATCTGAACATTTAGCCCTGTCGCTGTGACAATAATATCTGCGTCGAGATGTTGTCCTGTTTTGAGCTTAATTCCGGTCTCTGTGAAAGAGTCGATGTGATCTGTTACGACGGATGCTTTTCCTTCGCGAATTTTGGCAAAGAAATCGCCATCTGGCGCTGCGCAAAGCCTCTCTTCCCACGGGTTGTAACTGGGAGAGAAGTGCTTCATATCAACATTTTCTCCCAGTTCTTTCCGAACGTTTCGGGCCAAGACTTTACGCATAAAGTTGGGCCAGCGCATGCTCACCAAATATAGCGCCCGTTGAATCAAAATATTTCGTTTGCGGGTAATTAAGTAGGCCCAAGATTTAGGCATGATCTTCGCCATGAAAGACGCAATCTTATCGTTGTCAGGCAATGACATGATATAGGTGGGCGAACGTTGAAGCATCGTGACATGCGATGCCTTGTCTGTCATGGATGGTACGATGGTTACGGCGGTGGCTCCGCTGCCAATCACGACGACTTTTTTGCCCGAATAATCTAGGTCTTCCGGCCAATGTTGTGGGTGTATGATTTGCCCTTTAAAGGTCTCTTCGTTGTTAAAGTGAGGGCGGTAGCCTTTGTCGTAGTTATAATAGCCGGTGCAATTTAGGAAGAAGTTGCAGGTATAGGAGCGTGTCTCATTTGTTGGCTCATGAAGGGCTTCTATTTCCCAGAGTTGTGTTGAAGAGTTCCAGTTGGCACTCGTTATTTTAAGACCAAACTGTACTTTATCCTTGATGCCATATTCTGCAGCGGTTTCGACGACGTAGTTCCTGATGTCTGGACCTTTTGCTAGAACCTTGTCTGAGAACCATGGCTTAAACTGAAAGCCAAAGCTAGTCATGTCAGAATCCGAGCGAATGCCAGGATAGCGAAACAAATCCCACGTGCCGCCCATTGTCTGCCGTCGCTCAAGGATAGCGAGTGATTTATCAGGGCACTCTTTGCTCACATGGCACGCACTACCAATTCCAGAAAGACCTGCGCCAATAATAAGAATATCGAAATGCTGTTGCCCCACCGTGTTACCCCTCGCTTTTGGTTACTATAATTTCAAACGTAAGTATGGTCAGTAGGGCAATGAATCTGAATGATATCCTAGTCGAAGAACTTGATATTTACGCCACTATACTTTGTTGATTTATCGCATAGTTTTAACAAGAAGGCCCTTTGCCAAAGCCGCATCGCTAATATGTTTTACCAGATCAGCAGGTACGCTAACGCGATAGCCTGACCCGGATGCCTCATCACATGCAGCCCCGTTTCTACTGAGCTGCATATTTGAAGCGCTAAACTCAACGTTTTGTTCGGGGGTAAGCAGGGTTAGCTTGTCGTTAATGCCAAATTTATTCTTAGCGCTTAGGAATAAGCGATTGTTCTCGCGATCAATAGACTCGATATCTGCCACGAACAGCTGATTTTCAGATCTAGAGTTGCCGGTCTCATAGTTTTGATATTCATCAGGCACGTGGCGCCGATAGAAGCCCTCGGTGTAACCCCGATTTGCCATGCCTTCTAGCTCATCCATGAGTTGCATATTAAAGTCTCTGCCGGCAAGTGCGTCGTTAATTGCCTGCTTGTAAACCTGAGCTGTTCTTGCTGCATAGTAATAAGACTTTGTTCGTCCCTCTATTTTTAGAGAATCAACACCAATATTGATGAGCCGTTGCACATGCTGAACGGCTCGTAGGTCTTTTGAGTTCATGATGTAAGTACCGTGCTCATCCTCGTAGGCTGGTAGGTACTCACCCGGTCGACCGGCTTCCTGAAGCAGGTAAATCGGTGGTTCTGACTTGTTAGCGCTAGTCTGTGCTGGGTCGAAAGTCTCGAGCGCGGGTTGTTTGGCGATGATATTGCCTTCGACGGTTTCTTTCGCTTCATGCGCTTGATACTTCCAGCGACAGCTATTCGTGCATGCACCTTGATTCGAGTCTCTGTGGGTCATATACCCCGACAGCAAACAGCGTCCAGAGTAAGCGATACAAAGGGCGCCATGAACAAACACTTCCAACTCCATTTCTGGGCAGCGTTGTTTTATTTCTTCAATCTCATCGAGTGATAGCTCTCGGGACAGTATGACCCGAGTGAGACCTTGTTTCTGCCAAAATTTTACCGTTGCCCAGTTCACGGCATTGGCCTGCACAGAGAGATGAATGGGCATATCGGGCCATTTTTCTCGTACCATCATGATTAGGCCGGGGTCAGACATGATGATCGCATCGGGCTTCATTGCGATCACTTGTTCCATATCTTTTAAGTAGGTGTTCACTTTGTTGTTGTGTGGGCTGAGATTACTGGCGATGTAAAACTGCTTGCCAAGAGAATGCGCGATCTTCACGCCGCGCGCGAGGTTTTCTATCTTGTTGAACTCGTTCTCGCGCACCCGAAGACTATAGCGAGGTTGTCCGGCATAGACGGCATCTGCCCCATAGGCGAATGCGTATTCCATATTTTGAATAGAGCCTGCAGGCGAGAGCAGTTCGACAGATTTCATTAGCGTGGCCTCAAATTCGAGCAAATTAAATTGCGCGCGATTCTAGAGGCTTCTTGGTTGATGCGTTTTGATGCAAATCAATCGCGTGCACAGAATTCGAATGAGCGAATTAAGATGCTGCTCATCATTTCGCCGAAGAGGGCTCACCCCAAATACATCTCATACATCTCTTTAAGGCGCTCGGCTTCCGTCCGCTTCGTTAAGCGTTCAGCTAGTTTTGCTTTTTTTCCTGCATGGCTTGAGGCAACTACTTGATAAACCACAGTGGTTTTATTGCCATGCTGCATTGTGCTGGTTTGAACGATATCAATCGACTTCAATATGTCTTTGTCTATGATGCGAGTTGTAATCGGGTAACCAAACAAGAATCGGCGTGCTTTGATTCCTTGGGAGTTAACCTGAACACGGAGGGACTTCGCCAGATAAAATATGCCCCCGAAGAATATGCCGAGGCCGACCGCCGAAAATACGATAGGGAAGAGAAGTGGCGCGCCCATATTTCCGGCAAACAAACCCGCAGCGGTGAAAAGGGCACCAAACAGGCTTAGCGAAATTCCTGGAACCGGTCTTTGAAACGAAGGAAAAAAGGCCTCAACGCCGCCGTCAACGGTTTGAATTTGAGCCACGCTGTATACACCTTCTTCGGCTTGAGACTGCGTGAGTGGGTGATGCTCCGTTCCTTCGTTGATACTGGAAAATACTGGTGCTTCCGATTTAAAGACCGGAATGATGTATTCGCGTTCAAAATCGGCGCCTCTTAGCGCGCCATTGATATTTACTTTCCAAAGAACATAAGTCTGTTGATCGTCAGGTGTTGCTTCGGGTTTGTCTTCGGGAACATCAAACCGAAAAGACAAGCGCGTACCGTGAGGACCGCGTTCATGATGAGCTACGCCTTCGGACTGCCAAATGATGCTTTCTGTGCGTCGGCGATTCTTTCCTGAACCGGTGATATAACTCTTGCGACAGGAAAGCGTCACGTCAAATTTGTGGGCTTTTGAGTAAGGTAGCCGAAGAGAAACTTGGCCACCGACCTGTCCACCTATGCATCCCGGAAAAGGATCCATGAGTAGCGGTGTTTGACCAAACCGTTTCCATTGTCGTGTGGCCCGGATACTTAGGCCAAGCATCACGAGCCCAATGATCGGAAACAAAAATACTACCGCGGCCTCAGGTTTACGGGAAATTTCAGATAAAATATTGTCTTCACCTAGGAAAGGCGTGTAGCTGATTAGATTCCAGAATATGGTAAAACCCCAAAGCACATAAACTGCGCTTTTGGCTGACGAACGAATACTATTGTTTTGCCACGCTTTTTTCTCTTTCCACCAAGTCTGCAAGTGCTACTCCTAACGTAAATCCTTTTATATAAGCTAAGCATGCTCAGCCACTATTGTTATTAATAATAGATCGAAAAAGACGATCTATTTGATTTAAATAATCGTATTTCTAGTGTTCATTGTTCAGGCTAGACTGCCCATTGCATTACGAGGACTCATTATGCGCCATTTGAATTACAACCATCTTCTGTACTTTTGGACTGTTGCTCAGGAGGGAAGTGTGGCGCGGGCAGCGGATGTTCTGCATCTTGCTCCGCAGACCATTAGCGGACAACTAAAAATGCTGGAGGATTCAATCGGGGAGCCGCTCTTCACGCGCGTAGGAAGAGGGCTCGCAATCACCGATACCGGACGTATTGTCGAGCAGTATGCAGACGAGATTTTTAACCTCGGCGCTGAGTTGACGCAGCGTGTAAAGAACGAGTCGTTGGGGGCGCCAGTCGTCTTCAATGTCGGTATTGTCAATTCGATTCCAAAGCTGATCGCCTATCGAACCTTGAAACCGGTCATGCGTATGATGGAGAGTATGAAAGTCTCTTGTTATGAGGACAGTCTCGAGTCCTTGTTGGCGCAGCTTGCCATTCATAAGCTCGACTTAGTCCTATCTGATAGACCCATCCCATCCAGCGTGAATGTGCGCGCTTACAACCATGAGCTCGGCGCAAGCCCTCTTTCGATATTTGGTTCGCCTGAACTTATTGAGAAGCACCCTCAGGCGTTTCCTGAGTGTCTGGACAACGCTCCGATGTTAATGCCAGTAAAAGAGCATGCTCTTCGACGTAACTTGTCAGATTGGTTTGAAGTAAATGGTCTGACGCAAAATATTGTCGCTGAGTTTGATGATAGCGCCTTATTAAAAGTGTTCGGAGAGGCAGGCGAGGGGTTTTTTCCCGCGCCCACAGTCATGCGAGCGCAGGTTGAATCTATTTATGGGGTGCGACATGTTGGCGTTGTAGAAGGGGTAATGGAGCGTTTTTATTTGATCTCTCCTGAGCGTAAATTGAAGCACCCAGCCGTATTGAAGATTATCGAGTCTACGCGTTTTTCTCTCTAATGCTTCACAGGCGCCTTTTCGCGCAACTCTTTTGCCCTTTGTTAACTTAGCGCTGCGATCCGTTGCTCTCTAAGAATGGTTCGTCGAGCACGTGCAAAGCAAATTTCTATGGCAGACGTCGCCTGATTGGACCTGGTTTCAACAGCCATTGGTTTGCCGACATAGGGTTCTGTTCTAAGCTCAGCGTGAAAAAGCGTCTCGCGTGTGTTTTCTCTTACTTCTTTCAGCTTAAAGCGTAGTGACGAAAATTCCTCTGCCAAAGGGCCGACATAAATATTGAAGTAAGCTTCAATTTCGTCTCTGTGCTTTCGCAGCTCATTGCCATCAAGTGCGATTTTAAGCATGTCTCGTTCCTCCGCTTTGAAGAATTTTGCGTATGCTACGCCGGAGAGATTGATCGATCTATCAGAAAAATATGCTTCGTCTGCTCGAAAAAATCGTGCTAGGAGAGGGTCGTTAATAATCCGTTAATTTCGATTTTAGTGTGCGATTAAAACTGCTTTTTTCGAATCGTCAGTTCAAGCAATCTAAACGCGTTCATTCACAAAGGAGGACGACGATGAAAGCCATTCATAAGTATCAACTTAATACTGACGGCTCTGAAACGGCGCTTAACTTAAAAGAGAATTATCGAATTGCTCATGCTGAATATGTTCTGGTTGAGAAGGCTGTGTTTGTTTGGGTTGAAGAGCCTCTCGCTGCAAAAATACCGACGTGCGAGGTCGAGTTTTTGGTCGCTCGGTCGGGAGACCCTCTCTCCTCAGAGTTTGACCACGTCGCCACCGCAGTTGATTCTCTTGCGCCTGAGGCCTACCACATCTTTTGCAAGCGGCCAGAAGCGGCTATTTACCCTATCACCCTTAGTGAACAGGATTTCGTAGTTTCGGCAGCTAGTTGATTCAGGCTCCTCTCTTTCCAGTCTCCCCTCCACACTCAGAGAGTGGTTTGGCAACTAGCTATTCATGGGCGCTCCGGCGCCCATTTTTTTAACTGAACTATCCTCATGGTTTTGTTATCGTGGCGCCCTGATTTCTTGTTCCAGTCAAATAGACAAAAAATATATGTACGGGCCATCATGAATACAAAAGCGACATCTCGGCTAGACGCTAAACAGGCGCCTTTATGGGCGATTAAGTTACGCGCTTTAAGTGAATATCTCTCAGTTGATTGCCTAGGTGGGCCGAAGCATCTTAAGCTCGCGTGGGTGGTTAACTTCCAGAAGGCAGGCACCATTTTCTTTGTCGCGGCACTTATGTGGTTTTATAACAATACGAGCACTGCGGCTTGGCTTTACCTAGCCTTGCATGGCGGTTATGGCATTGTTTGGCTAATTAAAGACATGGCTTTCCCTGATGAAAACTGGCAGCGGCGCGTCACCTATGCTGGTGCGTTCAATGCATTCGCTCTAGTGCTCGGGCCTTATTGGCTATTTGGTTGGCTATTGATTTCAGAGCGGGGAGCGGACGCGTATCCTTTGTCGGACGGAACGTGGTTTGCTCTCTGTACCTTGCTTTGCTTGATTGGCTCAGTTTTGATGATTGCGGCGGATGCACAAAAATACTTTACGCTGAGGGTAAAGCGCGGACTGATTACCGATGGCGTGCACCGATATATTCGTCATCCCAACTATCTGGGAGAGATGATGATTTACGCAAGCTTTGCACTTTTGGCTTGGCATTGGTTTCCATTTTTGGTGTTGGCCTGGGTTTGGCTTGGCGTGTTTGCCGTAAACATGGTCTTAAAAGAAGCGTCTATGTCGCGCTATCCAGAGTGGGCAGCGTATAAAAAACGCAGCTGGTGGCTTGTTCCGGGTATTTTCTAAAGCTCGCCTTCAAGCGACGATACCCAAGTTTCTTTTGCCTGATGATAAAGCGCCTGTGCGTTCTTTGCTGACAGCGCTGTCTCAAGTTGCCTGATTAATCGTTCTGGGGAATCTACAGAAGGGGAGATGGCGGTATAAAAAGGGACCTCGTCGAGGCAGCCTGCAACAGACAGGATGGGTTGCCCCTCTTTACTGTTCTGGTAATACTCCATTACGTTCTTGTCGCCGGCGATCAAATCGATACGGTTCTTTTCAAGCATGCCGCTTAGTTGATCCATCGGGCGATTGCTAGACACTAAATAAATCGATTCCTCCGGTTTAGGATCACTAAATAGCTCGCCAATCGGTGAGCCATATCCATAGTCTTTCACACCGCCGACGCGAATGCCCTTAAAGGATTCGCGACCCTTGAATTTTAATTCACTCTCGCTTTGACCAAACAAGCAGTCTTGGTAATAACCCGTCGGTATGATAGGGAACTGAAAGTCTTCGGCTTCGCTATGAACTGCTGTAAGCAATCCATCATATTTTCCCGCGCGACTTTCTTTTATCGCGCGAGACCAAGGCAAAATGGTGACGTTTAACTCGACATTCTGTTGAGAAAGAAGTTGGCGCATGTATGTGACGATAAAACCCGGGTGGTCTTCATCATCACAGACATAGGGACACCAAGAGGTAGCGGCAAAGTGCATTACCTCCGGTTTGTCAGCATGAGCGTTTTGCTCTGCAAATGCAGTCGGCAATGTAAACAAACTAAGTAATAATATTTGAACCAAACGCATCGCTAATTAACTCTACCCTTTAAGGACTACAACACTATCAGACTAGTTGAGGAATGCACAGATGCCAGTGTGTCACTGCTCTGGCGAGATTCTTTTGCCTCTTTTTTAAGTTACTCAATTAGTTGCGTATTGGATTCTTTTGAACCTTCGTTCACGCATTGTGCTGGGTGTTGGGTTCAGCTAAAAAACGGCTGCGTCGAGTTCTGTCAGAAAAGTACTGGTTGGATGAGAAATATGCTCAAAGAGCGGTAGAGAGTAAGAGAATGGGTACGGGTACACCATCTATAGTGGAGGGCATGTTGTGGTGTTTTCTTTGCTGTCTCGTTATTGCTGAGAAAGGCGCGAAGATCCGACAGCGTTTCGTGAAGAGGCCTTAATTGCCATGGAAAGGCTTGCCCTTAAGTTTATCTGTACAACGGGATTCGATGCTAATAAAAAAGCCCCGAAGCGATTCCGCTGCGGGGCTTTTTTGTCTTGGTACCAGTGGGCGGACTCGAACCGCCACGCTCTTGCGAGCAAGGGATTTTGAATCCCTCATGTCTACCAATTTCATCACACTGGCAAGGTAGGGCGCATTATACGGATTCGCCTAAATGCGTCAACAAGCTTGTTTAGAAAATGCGGTAAATAATCGCAGAGTAAGAAGTGGTGTTATCAAGTATTGGTTTTTTGCGGGGGAGAGGGAGAGGGGGAGAAATTGGGTTCTGATTCACGGGGCCTGAAAAAGAAAAACCCGCACAAGGCGGGTTTTTTAACTAGGGCTATTTTACGGAGTACAACCGCTAGCTTCATCCAAGATAAGTGCTGGTAGCGGCAGATCTTGTTGAAGGCTCGCGAAGTTAGGTGTAACCGTGACGGCCGCACCATCGCTTGCAATTAAACCAACGGTGTGACTCAAGTTTTCTACAAACGCATTGTTACCGTAAGTCGCTGCATCTGGGACATCGCTACCATCAGGTAATGAAGGTGTGCTATGTGTAGCAGAACAAGGCTTGTAGCGGGCTACTGCCTGTGTGATAGCTTGATTTCCTGCAGTTGTCGTCAATGCTGTCGCGCCAGATAGGGCAACCAAAGGCTCTGCGCCAGATAGGTAAGCAACTGAACCGCTCACTGTGTTTCCGCCAGGAGAGGTGACCGACTGAAAGGTTCTGCTTTCTTCAGAAATGTCTACTGGAATCACCAAATCGTTTGCTGCAACGAAGTAGTTAACGGGTGTGGCACCATCGAAACGATCTGCAAAGCTTACCGCATCTACAGAGTCAAACGCGGCTTGGAAAACGTTCAAGTATGCTTGATAGTTTGATGTCTCTGGCGTGATGCCGTTTGCAGCTAAGCCGTCAGCCAATGTGCTAGCAAACGCTGGTGAGTTCTCAAAGAATCGAGCAATACCACCGCCAGGAGTAAAGAACGCCGCTGCAGTAATGTTGTCATCCGTTGCAGCCGTGTCGTTCGCAATCGCAACAAATGCCTGCGAGTTAATCGTACCTAGCGAGTGGCCTGAGTAGAAGTAGTTGTCAGTTAGGGTGTGTCCGCTAAGCGTTGTTGCAGGTAGTGACTTTCTGACCGTGAACAAATCAAGTACGTGCTGACGATTGTTGTCGCGTGCTGTTAAAAAGCTCTCTAAGTTTATAAACATAGAGCCTGAACCGCCATCTTCAATCAATGCAGGTGGGTTAGTTGCTCCCGCGCCCGCATCTTGAAAGCCGAAGTGTCGTTCAACGGCGCCGAAGGCGCTTGCCTCTAGTGCGCCGCTGACAACTCCGTGCAGAGGTTCGTCGATTGCAATAACTGCATGGAGTGATGCATTGCTTAAGCTGTTAGCAACGAGCAAGCTGCCAAAACCAAGAGCATTTGAGCGGTCGCCAGTTAAGCCGTGACCCCACATCATTGTTTTTAGATTTTGCGGTCCGCCTGTCATTGCAGGGTCAGGGTAGATCGCAAGCATAGGGATCGTTACATCTTCTTGTTTCGTTGGAAAAGGGAAGATGTAATTCACCACTTCTGATGCCGGCGGTGTGTCGAAGTCCGCTGGATCAGATGGAGGGTTCATAGGGTCGCTACAATCAAGTTGGTCGGTACTGCCCAAAGCAGGTGCGGTGAAGCCCTGTGGAATTGCAAGGCCAGAGCAGTAGAAAGTGATATTCAGCGTTGTTGCGAGCGTTACATCAGGCTCCCAGCTGGCATATTTCAGCGGCAAACCCGCACCTGCAGCCGCAGTTGTCTCTGTTGGGGGGGTTGGGAACCCTACAGGTGCGCCGCTGTAGTATGGAATCGTTAATTTGCCTTGATCGACTAAAACGGTGTCTTCTGGAATACCGCTCGGATTTGTTACAGCATCAAATTTAAGAGTAGGAACAACGTCTGTCACATCTAGCGCAGCGCCATTCATAGTGATCGTTGTTGCTGTAGGTTGTGAAGTGAATGTTGCAGTTCCTCCCAATGCTCCATATAGGCCGTTTGCTGCACAAGTTACTCTTGCGTCTCCGGCTGGAGCTGCGTCGCAACCTATTAGAGCAGGGCTCAGGCTAGATGGAAGCCAAGCTGAATAAGCACCATCAACGGTCGCTTTCACCGTTGCATAATCACCTGCGCCACCCTCAACCGCGGCTTTTGCAGCACCAACTTTAATTAAGTCTTGGATGCGATCATTCAACCAGTTTGTTGGTTCAGCGATGTAGTCTAAAACCTTCTCGTCATCTGACGTTGTAAAGCTATACGTCAGCGCAATGTTGTCTTCGGTTAACGGTGGCTGGCTGTATACAAGACCCCGAACAGCGTTGATAAGACCAAGTGATGTTGTTTCCCAAAGGCCATTAATTAAGGCTCGAACCGGCGCTAAAGCTGCAAGTGCACCATTTAATGGCACTTCTGCATCAGTCTTGGTAAGTGCTTCGTACCCAGCTGCACCAGGAGATGGAACAATTGCATTCCCTTGTGTGTCGGTTATACCGTTTGTAATCGCTACAACAAATCGCGTTCTTTCAGCGAGAGGGCTTGAAACTGGATGGATTCTAATCGTTGAATTGCCGTCTAGCACCTTATGTTCAACCGTGTAGGTTGGCTGAGCTGCAACGATGTCAGCAGGAACTGGTGGAGTCGCCACGCCAGCTACATTTGGTGGCTCTTGGTTTGATAATCCTTGTACTGGGTCGCCGCTCGCGTAATCAAGAGCGATAAGCCAAACGTTTTGATCCGCGTCGCCTGGGCCTTTGATTGATGCAGGATCAATGAGGCCGCTCAAAGAAATATCGATCGGTGCGATGGTCGATGCGCCGCTTAATCCGTTCAGAGCAGTTGTAACTGGTGGGGATGTATCGCTAACTGAGAAGCTGCCATCACCCGCTTCTGAATCAAAAATCAAATCATTAGGTATTGGAAGCTTGCTCTCTGCTGGGGAGAAAATTGGATACACCGCAGTGCTGGTATCTGGATTCGTTACCGAACCGGCGTTTTCACCTGTATCGGGTGAGCTGTCTAGACATCCGCTGAGAGCAAACGTGGAGGCTATTGCGGCACTTAAAAGGGTTTTTTTCAACATAGCTAGGACCTTTACCTATGATTGCTGTTATTCGTTGCTTCTACTTGTTTCGCGGGAGCGAGCGAAGAGAGCATTGTTTACGATTTATTGCCTACGCCAGTGTTTTTGTTGTGCTTGTGTTCTTGTTCGAAGCAGTAACGAAAACTCTGCCGGTCGCGCTTCTCGCGCTTTTATTCGTCTAACTAATAAAACTAGACGAAATATCCGCTTTGTCGAATTTTTCTCTCTAAGTTCAATGGTTTGATACTTTTTTGTTTTCAGGTGCGGCCTTATACAAATGTCTGCGCGCAGAGCACTACAAAGGATGGCTAATTGAGAGTACAATTTCCCGCCTTTATAAAAGGTCGTGCAGCTGTTTTTGAGTATTTAATGTTTGTTGCTTGATAAGGGCAGTGAACAGATCTTGCAGGACCGACAACGAAAATCGCTAACCTTTAATCGCTTACAGAAAAGAAGAGACGTTTATGACCACCATACGCCAAGACGATTTGATCGAAAGCGTAGCGGACGCGCTGCAGTTTATTTCTTACTATCATCCAGCCGACTTTATTAAGGCGGTGCACGAAGCCTATCTGCGCGAAGAGTCGCAAGCAGCGAAAGATGCGATGGCGCAGATTTTGATCAACTCTCGTATGTGTGCTGAGGGTAAGCGCCCAATTTGTCAGGATACGGGTATCGTGACGGTGTTCGTAAAAGTGGGCATGAACGTACAGTGGGATTCAGACATGAGTCTTACTGACATGATCAATGAAGGTGTTCGTCGTGCGTATACACATCCAGATAACGTTCTACGTGCTTCGATTCTTGCAGACCCTGCAGGGGCGCGCAAAAACACCAAAGACAATACGCCGGCGGTTATTCATTACGAGATTGTTGAAGGCGATAAAGTGCATGTCGATGTCGCTGCAAAAGGCGGCGGTTCTGAAAATAAATCAAAGATGGTGATGTTGAATCCGTCGGACAGCATCGTTGACTGGATTGTGAAAACCGTTCCCACCATGGGGGCTGGTTGGTGTCCGCCGGGAATGCTGGGTATTGGTATTGGCGGCACAGCTGAAAAAGCCGCTGTGATGGCGAAAGAGTCTTTGATGGACCCGATTGATATCCATGAGTTGCGAGAGCGAGGTCCGCAAAATCGCATTGAAGAGTTGCGCCTTGAAATTATGGATAAGGTGAACGAGCTGGGCATTGGCGCGCAGGGTCTTGGTGGTTTGACGACCGTGCTTGATATCAAAATTAAAGATTACCCAACGCATGCGGCAAGCCTGCCGGTGGCGATGATCCCGAACTGCGCAGCAACACGACATGCGCACTTTACGCTAGATGGCTCTGGCCCGGCATTGCAAACGCCGCCAAGTCTTGATGATTGGCCGGAGATTACCTGGGAAGCCGGTGAAAACGTGAAGCGTGTTAATCTGAATACCGTGACCAAAGAAGAGGTCGCGGACCTCAAGCCGGGTGATACCGTGTTGCTTTCGGGCAAGATGCTGACAGGCCGTGACGCTGCGCATAAGAAAATGGTTGAGATGATAAACAACGGCGAAGAGCTTCCGGTAGATCTGAAAGGTCGCTTTATTTATTACGTTGGGCCGGTTGACCCAGTTCGCGAAGAAGTCGTTGGCCCTGCTGGCCCAACTACAGCAACGCGTATGGATAAGTTTACCCATACCATGCTTGAGAAGACGGGCTTGCTCGGCATGATTGGTAAGGCTGAGCGCGGTCAAGTTGCCATTGATGCGATTAAAGAATTCGGTGCTGTTTATTTAATGGCTGTTGGAGGCGCCGCTTACTTGGTGTCCAAAGCGATCAAACATGCGGAGGTTGTCGCCTTTCCAGAATTGGGGATGGAAGCAATTTACGAGTTTGACGTTGTTGATATGCCGGTCTCGGTAGCGGTAGATGCATTAGGCAGCTCTGTTCACCAGACTGCACCGGTTGAGTGGCACAACAAAATTATTGCGGCCAAAACGCTAGAAGGCTAGTTCTGTCGTATTGGGCGGCAACATTCGGCGAGCGTCATGCTGCCGCGAGAAGAGGTAGTAATATGCTAAGTCAGGAGCAATGTGAGGCGTGTCGTGCCGATGCGCCTTTGTTGAGCGAAACAGAAATCTCTGAGCTGATGCCAGAAGTAGATGGTTGGGAGGTAATCAACGAAGCGTCTCAGCAGCGTTTGCATCGCGTTTTTAAGTTTGGTGATTTTGAGCAGGCGTTGGCCGCCGCGCAACGGGTTGGAGAATATGCCGATCAGGTCGATCATCACCCGCGCTTAGTGATTGAGTGGGGTTCGCTGGCAGTCACTTGGTGGAGTCATAAAATTGGTGGAATGCACCGAAA
>NZ_LWFT01001182.1:0-914 GCF_001635105.1 Oleiphilus sp. HI0079 | reverse complement strand
TCAACGGTAACCGTCTGGCCTGCTATCTCAATCTCAGCATCGAGTAATGCCTGGTAATGCCTTACCGACATAATGCCATCAGCATGAATGACATCGTAAGGACTGAGGTCAGCAATCACAAAATTCTCTGAAAACAATGTCTGCTCAACTCCATGGCGTACAGACCACAGTGCTTTTTTTATCAATCCGGGTTCTTGTGACATATAAGGTTCTTTAATCAATCAGGGGCAAGGGATTGTATGTATTTGATGCAGCCGGTCAAGCTCCACTAACACATCGTTAGATAACACCACATCAATGGAAGCTATGTTTTCACTTAACTGATCAATGTTTGTCGCACCAATGATATTACTGACCACAAACATTTGCTGATTAACAAACGCCAGAGCCAATTGGGTAATAGACATTCCCTGAGAAACTGCGAGCTCTCGATAAGCCTGTGTTGCCTTTTCTGCTCTGTCGTGAGTATAACGCGTGAACCGATCAAACAAGGTTAAACGCGCACCTTCAGGGCTGCGTCCGCCCAAGTATTTTCCGGAGAGCACGCCAAATGCCAAAGGCGAATATGCTAACAGTCCAACATTCTCTCTAATCGAGCATTCGGCAAGGCCGACTTCAAAACTTCGGTTAAGCAAGTTGTAGGGATTTTGTATCGATACTGGGGGAGGCATATCTAGCTCCTGTGCAACGCTTAGCGAAGTCATTAGCCCCCAGGGGGTCTCGTTAGACAAACCCCATTGCCTTATTTTTCCGGCATCTAGATGCTCTTTCAGTGCTGACAAGGTGTCAACTAAAGGTATCGCTTCAGCGGCGTCATCGTGACTATAACTAAGCTGACCAAAGTAATTAGTTTGACGCTCAGGCCAATGAAGCTGATAAAGATCAATATAATCTGTACCGAGACGCTTTAAACT
>NZ_LWFT01001181.1:0-546 GCF_001635105.1 Oleiphilus sp. HI0079 | reverse complement strand
AAGCACCGTGGCCAGTGCACGACAGAGACTACGTTTTAGATATTCGGATTACGCACGCAAAATCCTCTAAAAAAGCGGTTATTGAAGTACGAGGACTAGATCGTCCAGACCTTGTTCCGTTGAAGCAGAAGCGCGTTCGCGTCACCGAACTAAACGGCACCTGGACTCTTACACAGATCGCCGAAAATTCGGTTGAAATCACCTACCAAACTGAAGCAAACCCGACAGGAAAAATCCCCGCATGGCTAGCCAACGCGTTTGTCGTAGACCAACCCTTTAGCACTCTGCTCAATCTCAAACAGCACTTCGCAGCGCTCCAATAACAAAGCGCCTGCGCCTAGCCGATATGGGCGCGAAAGCGAGAGTGAATCAAATCAATGGCAACGGCATTTCTGCCACCACGAGGAATAATCATGTCTGCATGCTCTTTAGTCGGAGCGATAAAATTGATGTAGCCAGGTCGCACCGTATGCTTGTATTGATTCAACACCGACTCAACTGAACGTCCTCTTTCCAGCGTGTCTCGTTGCAAACGGCGCAAGAGGC
>NZ_LWFT01001180.1:0-673 GCF_001635105.1 Oleiphilus sp. HI0079 | reverse complement strand
TAGGGGGCGCTCAACAAAGGATGTTTGGAAATCATCTCGGCTAATTTTGCATGCCCTGCAGGAGAGAAATGTGTCGCATCTTGATAATAGTCTTGCATGTTTGTTGCGAACACCTCGTAGCAATGGATCAGGCTAGCATGAGCGTATTGTTCAGCCAACTCAGCCAAGGCGGCATTATACGCTTGTATGGCAGGGTTGCGCGAATCGTCTTGGTTGGGTGCGGTTTCGATCAGAAATACAGGGCAGCTGACGGCATCCAAAATTTTTGCGATGTTGGCCTGATATTCCTCTATCGGCACCTGGTTGGTCATGCCGAAGAGCTTGCCAATGCCGATCTTTCGGCCATATTTCTTCCATTTTTTGACCCAGCGACGGAAAAAGCGTCGGCGAGCATTATCTGGGTAATACAAGACATACGGCGCTGCTTTGAGAGTTGACCAACTATCGACCAAGCCGTACTGAATAAATACCGCGTTGAGGTGATCATGACCAAAGTGTGCAAAATACTTGAGTGCTTCTCGTGTTGTTGCCATCGTTTGGCCACAATTTTGGATGCGCCGATTTAGCGCTTCGCCAACAAGAGCCGGGTACGCCTGGCCTTTTAGCTGTTCTGTTCCGCAGGTGTTGCAATCGCCAAGAAATAGCAACTCGCTGCGTCGCACTAACTGCCTGT
>NZ_LWFT01001179.1:0-813 GCF_001635105.1 Oleiphilus sp. HI0079 | reverse complement strand
GAGACCGCTTTATAGCAGAAAGCATCATTGACTCGATCGATGTTGATGGCTACCTAAGAAGCGATATTGAAGATATACATCAAGGCCTCTTCAACGAAGAAGACGAAGATCCCGTTGAACTCGATGAAGTTGCTGCAGTATTAAAGCGGGTGCAACACTTCGATCCAGCCGGCGTGGCTGCGAAAGATCTCCAAGAATGCTTGCTACTTCAGCTGCGCCAACTAGATCCAGAAACAAAGTGGCTTCCCCAGGCAAAGCTAGTCGTTAGTCACTATATAAATTTACTTGGTAGTCGCGACTACGCACAACTGATTCGACGCAGTCGCCTGAAAGAAGACGACCTGATCGACGTATTAAAGCTCATTCAATCTCTCAACCCGCGTCCCGGTGAAGCGATTATCCAGAACGAACCAGAATACGTCGTTCCAGACGTCATTGTTAAAAAAGAAAAGGGCCGCTGGAAAGTAGAGCTCAACCCGGAGATCGCTCCTAAAATTCGAGTGAATAGCGGCTATGCTGGCTTCATCAAACGTGCAGACAACAGCGCCGACAACAACTTCATGAAAGACCAATTGCAGGAAGCAAAGTGGTTCATCAAAAGCCTGCAAAGCCGGAATGAAACCTTACTCAAAGTCGCAAGCAAGATTGTTGCGCACCAACAGGGTTTTCTAGACTATGGTGAAGAAGCAATGAAACCATTAATTCTTCACGATATTGCGCAAGCGGTCGACATGCACGAATCTACGATTTCGCGCGTAACAACACAGAAGTACATGCATACGCCACGCGGCATTTTTGAGTTAAAGTACTTTT
>NZ_LWFT01001178.1:0-584 GCF_001635105.1 Oleiphilus sp. HI0079 | reverse complement strand
TCGCTCTATGCCTATCTGTTCTACTTTGTCATTACTCTCTCTGAGACCGGCAGTGTCAATGATATGCACAGGTAAACCATCAATAGAAATCTGCTCTTTAAGCACATCTCGCGTTGTACCCTCGATATCTGTAACGATGGCAGACTCCGATCCAGCCAACGCATTGAGCAGACTCGACTTGCCCGCATTAGGCCGACCCGCAATAACGACTCGAATACCTTCGGTTAACAAAGCTCCTTGATTTGCAACACTCATGATGTTTTCAAGTTTGAGTTTTAGTTCGTCAACCTGTTGAAGCACCTTAGAATCAGCTAAAAAATCGATCTCTTCTTCAGGAAAATCAATCGCAGCTTCTACAAACATTCTGATATTGATCAGTTCGTCCGTAATAGCGGTTACTCGCTTTGAAAAATCTCCGTGCAAAGATCGAAGAGCACTCCGAGCAGCGGCCTCAGAGGTACTATCTATCAGATCTGCAATTGCCTCAGCTTGAACTAAATCTAACTTATCATTCAAAAATGCACGCTGTGTAAATTCACCAGGCTCGGCCAATCGAGCACCGTAATCGATGCAAGTCCGTAGAA
>NZ_LWFT01001177.1:0-1498 GCF_001635105.1 Oleiphilus sp. HI0079 | reverse complement strand
AGGAAGGCTATTCTCGTTTTCCTCTTGAGGACCATGTTTCTGATTTAAAGCCGATAGACTCTACTAGGAAAGTTTTCGACGGGCTCTGCGAGCTTAGAATAGACGTTCGCCCTTCAATTGAAAGGCCCAAAAGTAAAGTCGTCACGGTGTCTTTGATAAATCGTCAAACGGTGGAATCAGATAAACAATCAGCCCGCAAGAGTGAAGTCGAAAAACGGGTGTTTCAGACAGAACTCGCGATATCTAAACAATTACCTTTTGAGCAGTATGAATCAGGCCATAGAGTGACTTCTGATTTAGAAGAGCAAATCTTGGCCTTACAATTTGCTCATCAAAAGACATTCGCCGTTGGTCATGGCGTCTCCGTAGGATGGTCGAATCCCACAGAGCCAAAGCAAATTTATATTGATTACATACCGACTGAATACGTCAATAGACCTTTGTTTGATCGTTTGGAAGCAAAGGGGAAAAGCTTTTCTGAACAGTCCATATTTGAGTTAAGGCGGCTTTGTGATCCTTCGTTAAAGTCGGAGTGTATTCAGGGGTTCAGGTCTCTCGCTAATCACTACGAAGATTGGATGAGCGATCAAGAAAATATGGTAGTTCATGGGCTCGAGGATGCGGGTTTTGAATTAGTTGATCGCATGAAAAGTACTCTAATGCGAATGAGAGCGGGCATCGACCTTCTTGAAGAGAAGACTGATTTGTACGAAACATTTTGTCATGCAAATCAGGCGATGTTGTTCCAAATGGCCCAAAGTTCAGGACTTAAAAAACTAAGGAATGATAGGCAGAGCGAGGGATTGAGTTGGCCTGTTCCTGCTTCAGAAGAGGTAGTGCCTCAAGCAGAGACGTTCGAAAGTATCGGACTGAATCCTAGCTGGCGGCCATTCCAGTTAGCATTTTTTCTCGTTTCGTTCGCCGGACTTGAAGGCGCAGAAAATGATAGAGACATTGCAGACTTGATCTGGTTTCCGACTGGCGGAGGTAAAACGGAGGCCTATCTCCTACTCGCTTCTTTTGAGATGTTGAGGCGGAGGTGCCGATATGAATCAAGCATATCTGGGGGCACGAGTGTTCTAGCTCGCTATACATTGAGGTTCTTAACGACGGATCAATTTTCTAGAATCTCCTCTCTCATGGTAGCCCTTGAAAAAGTTAGGAAGACATCCCAAGTATACGGTGATGAGCCATTTAGTGTTGGAATGTTTGTCGGAGACCCGACCTACAATAAGGTAGACGATGCGAGAGAAGATCTAGACAATCTGTTCGATTCAAGGGATGTTCGACATAAGATCATTGTTTCAGAATGTCCTAATTGTGGTACGGATTTGTTGCCTCCTCCGAACAGTGACCCTGATAGAGACGCTCACCTAATGGGCCCCAGAATTTCGGGAAGCACATTGCAGATTTTTTGTACAAATCGAAAGTGCACGTTTTCACACCAAGCTCTGCCTCTAAAAATTACGGATCAAGATGTTCTAAATAATCCTCCGAC
>NZ_LWFT01001176.1:0-981 GCF_001635105.1 Oleiphilus sp. HI0079 | reverse complement strand
CAGCCCCAAAGCTTTAAGCCCGTTGCTTCAACATCGATCTCTACCGCATTTTCCATGAACGGCTTGCCACATAGACTTGCAACACGCTGCTCTCGGTCCCGCAAGGTCACTGCTGGGCGTAAGCTATGCACCGGCTTACCGTTATGATTAAGGTCAAACCCGACATCAAACCGTCCAAGCGCTTGTCGCTTAACCACCTCTTCAAGATGATTAAACTCGGTCTTCTCAGTACGCATGAATTTTCTGCGCGCAGGCGTATTGAAGAATAAATCTCTAACCTCAACCGTTGTGCCTCGATTGTGGGAGGTAGGGCTAAGTGTTGCATCCATATCTCGACCTTCGGTCTCCACTACCCAGGCCTCTTGCGAACCCTCAGCTTTGGAACTTAGCTGAAGTCGCGATACAGAACTAATACTTGCCAGAGCCTCGCCACGAAACCCAAGCGTCGCGACTGCCTCAAGATCATCGAGAGAGATAATTTTACTCGTAGCGTGACGGCTCAATGCTAGCGGCAAATCATCCTTATCAATACCGTAGCCGTTATCACGTATTGAAATACGCTTGATGCCTCCACCTTCAATACTAATCTGAACGCGGTCACAACCGGCATCTAATGCGTTTTCAAGCAGCTCCTTTACAACAGACGCCGGTCTCTCAACCACTTCACCTGCAGCAATCTGATTCGCCAAACGGGCGGAAAGTTTGTGTATTTTAGACATGACTATTGGGAGAATTGAATGTGCACAAAGTGTAACACGCGCACCAATGTTTTCTAAGCGCCAAGCACCCCAATAAAGCAGCGTATATAGGGTTATTTCAAGCCAAAAAAACGAAAAAACACTCTAAGAGCGCGGTAAAACCAACTGCTGTCCAACCTTAAGAACATCTGAACGTAGCTTATTTAATTGACGCAACTGACTGACACTCACCGCATAGCTTGCGGCGATGTGCGACAGGGTATCGCCACGCTTGACGGTATAA
>NZ_LWFT01001175.1:0-1756 GCF_001635105.1 Oleiphilus sp. HI0079 | reverse complement strand
AACACCGCTCGTTATGTTGGTCTTAACAGACCGCCACTGCAGCCAAGTCTCATGAAGCGTGGGAACTTTTCATCAGTCTCATGACAAAAACGCAGAGCGCTCACTAAGAGACCACCGAAGAGCGTAAGTCCTTCGCCTGAGCTTGCTCGGAGAGCGAACGGATATGGTCAAGATCTCCCTGCTGGCAAAGCGACGACAAGGCGTATCCCAGAGCATATTCAGAGTGGTAGATGACGGCAGGGTCAAGGGCTTCGTGACCAAGCAGGCGCAGGCTGATAAACGATTCTTGCAAGCATGCTGTAACCTCGCGTAGCCCCGCGCCATCGCGAGCAATCGCGCTGAAAGCATCATCCAATAAGGCTCTTACCGACAGTTCGGGTACAAATACTCGGTCATACATAACCGCTTGCTCTTGCGAGCCATCTTCTGCGGAGCGCTGTTGGGTGATGGCCCACTTAGAGATCAAACGTACCATCGTTCTAATAATATCGATGGCGGTTCCTGGGTCATTTACCGCCGGTGACAGCGCGCGACTGGCGATTTCCGAGAGCACGACCATCCCAAAACGCGGGTCTTCATCAAAGGTTCTTGATCGGCCGACACGAAATGCTTGCGCTATTCCACTCGTCAACTGCTCGTCTAGGGCGGCTTCGCTTGTGTCAACAAGAACGAGAGGCTCAGCCAGACTTATAAATTCACCGGGAAGCGCGCGGACGAAAATCCGGCAGTTATTTTTTTCTGCCAGTTCTTGCAGTTGCTTAACGTCTAGTTGCTGCACGTAACCGACATGCTCTGAAAATACGGGCGTTCCCGTCGGTTCTTCGTCCGGCTGCTTGGTACACAGAGTTGGAAATCTTGCATAGGATTGGAGAACGTTATTCAACACGTTCTCGACTTTTCCAATCGTTTCGCCAAGGCGACCTAATCGTGCAATTCGGTCTACCCATCGAACGAAGCTCAGGATCACGATGGCGAATACAACGAGCGTAAGAACAAAGAGCACAAATGTACCCTGCTGTTCAAAAAGGGTGTTCAGGTGTGCTACTAGTCCAACAATGCTGAAGATGAACGCACCGATGAATGTTGATAATGCGTTTTGAGAGACATCATCCGCGATCACTAAAGAGAGGGTGCGGGGCGTTGCGGCATCGCTTGCCGATGTGAACGCGGAAAGCATGGCTCCAACAGCAAATGTCGCAATCACAAGCATGCTGGCAGCCATGACAGACAAAAGCGTTTCTAATGATTGAAAACTAATGTGTGGTAGTTTGTTATCAAATATAACTAGTTGATCCGCGAGCCTGCGGCGATCACAGCGAATAATGAGAGAACGCAGGAAAATAGAGGCTTAACCCATAGCCTTTCCCCAAGTCTGTTTAATGCGAAGCGTACTTTATTCCCCATACCTCCGAGAGAAACCGACTCTTGATTCTGCATCTTTAACTCCGTTTAAGATCTTCTACAAATAGAAATGGACGATGTAGTTTGCGAGACCGCGGCTCCTTTCAGTAACACCATGCGTAGGTAAAGGAAGAGCCATCTTGGGGCTGTCCGTTCTGCAGCACGACCGATCAGAGTATGCTGACACCGCTGTTTGCGATCAAGAGCTAGCGACTAGCCAGCTCTTGTGCTTTGCAGTGGACGTATTTTGGTTCAAATACCGAGCCGATCAAAACTTGACCGTCATAGCTTGCAGCGACGCTTGAGCCGGAAAGAATACTTCCATCGTCTGCATAAATCGTTTCCACGGAACCGC
>NZ_LWFT01001174.1:0-1198 GCF_001635105.1 Oleiphilus sp. HI0079 | reverse complement strand
GGGACAAGATATCTACAACATTGATCCGCTCAAAGTCGATTCTTTAAAAACCTCCCAAGTCATGTCGTTCGCTTTCGCCCAGCGCCACCAAATTTTGGCTGTTGAGGTCACTGCGAGCGAAGTTGTAATTGCCAGTGCGCAGCCATTTTCAAACGATTGGGAAAACGATCTAAAACACGTTCTGAAAAAAGAGATCCGCCGTGTTGTTGCAGACCCTTCTGACCTCAGACGCTTCACCGTCGAGTTTTATGAACTCGCCAAATCGGTAAACAAAGCGGGCGTTGATTCAGACCAAAGCGGCTATACGCAGAACTTTGAACAGATGTTGGAGCTTGGCGGCAACAACACGAACCCAGATGCGAACGACCAACACATCGTGAACATTGTGGACTGGTTGCTGCAATACGCGTATGACCAACGTGCAAGCGATATACATCTTGAGCCACGTCGAGAAATCGTGAATATGCGATTTCGAATTGACGGCGTGTTGCATCCTGTTTACGAGTTTCCTGCAAAAGTCGGGATAGCGGTCACGAGTCGGCTGAAGATTTTAGGCCGCTTAAACGTAGCCGAAAAACGCAAGCCACAAGACGGTCGCATTAAGACCAAAAACGCTGACAGCAAAGAGATAGAGTTACGCTTATCCACCCTACCTACCGCTTTCGGCGAAAAGCTGGTCATGCGTATTTTCGACCCGCAGGTACTGCAAAGCACCTTTGCCGATCTTGGTTTTGCTAATGAAGATCTAAATCGTTGGCGAGCAATGACCAAACAACCTTACGGCATTGTGCTGGTAACAGGCCCGACAGGCTCCGGTAAAACCACTACGCTTTACTCCACGCTACGTGAGCTTGCAACGCAAGAAGTGAACGTCAGTACTGTCGAAGACCCAATTGAAATGATCGAGCCTGCGTTTAATCAAATGCAGGTTCAAAACAACATTGATCTGGGCTTTGCTGACGGTTTAAAAGCACTTATGCGACAAGATCCGGACATCATCATGGTTGGCGAGATTCGAGATCTCGAAACTGCCGAGATGGCTGTGCAGGCTGCATTAACCGGCCATTTGGTGCTCTCCACCTTGCACACTAACGACGCGCCGAGCTCCGTCAGCCGTCTGCTTGAACTCGGCATTCCACCTTATTTAATTCGCGCGACCTTACTCGGGGTGATGGCGCAAAGGCTTGTGCGTACGTTG
>NZ_LWFT01001173.1:0-554 GCF_001635105.1 Oleiphilus sp. HI0079 | reverse complement strand
CGAAGTAGTTCTTCGAGCGTGTACTCGCGAGAAAGTGGACTCTTCAAACGCTCATTCAGCTTACTTGCTGCGTCAGTATTCGGATGAACCCATGTTTTCTGTAGGCGTTCACGCTCTACTTCGATCGCCTGAAGCTTTTCTTGGTGGAATGCCCAGCGAACATCACCGACCACACCCAACTTACGACCAATTTCGGTTAATCGAATATCTGCGTTGTCTTCACGCAGCAATAGCCGATACTCTGCACGACTGGTAAACATGCGGTAGGGCTCTGATGTACCGAGAGTAATAAGATCATCAACCAACACGCCAATATAAGCTTCGTCTCGACGCGGATACCATTCTGACTCTCCCCTAGCTCTACGCGCTGCATTTAAACCCGCCAGCAATCCTTGAGCACCGGCCTCTTCATATCCTGTAGTTCCATTGATTTGGCCAGCAAAGTAGAGCCCATTAACATAACGTGTCTCTAAGGTATGCTTTAAATCTTGAGGATTGAAGTAATCATACTCAATGGCATAGCCTGGGCGCGTAATGTGTGCGTTTTCAAAGCC
>NZ_LWFT01001172.1:0-20620 GCF_001635105.1 Oleiphilus sp. HI0079 | reverse complement strand
AGACTTTCATCCAAATCTGGCTCTGGCTCTGGCTCTGGCTCTGGCTCTGGCTCTGGCTCTGGCTGAACAGCATTTGTAAGCACATGTTCTTGCGCAACTTTCTCGAGCAACGCGACTAATTGCTCATCTATATCCGCACTGAGACCCGCGGCGGTCTGATCCATCATATCAATCAGACCATCGTGCCCCTGCTTAATTGAGGCAATGAACTGGCTGTCGGGTGAAGCTGGCGAGTCATGGATCGTCTGATAGCTGTGTTCAAGAGCGGAACACAATTCGACAATTGCGTTCAAACCTGCAACTTTTGCTCCGCGCTTGAGAGTGGAAACCTCTTTATAGAGCTTTCCAAAGTTCTCATCGCTAATCTCACCATCTTGCCATTCATCAATAATGCGCTCAGCATCTAACAAGATATCTAAGCCTTCGGTTAAAAAGATACTCACTAATTGAGGATCCTGAGCACCGAAATCGTTTGCATCTCTCGCCTCTGCAAGTTCAGAGATACGAGATTGCTTATACGCAGCGAGCTTAGCTAAAAGCGTATCTGTCCCATCGATACCTTGCTGCGGTGTCGTCCTAGCCTGCGCAACGCCAGCCCTGCTAAGCTGCATTGCTTCTAGCATCAAAACAGCAAGCTTTGCATCAACCATAAATCCGTTCGCACGCATTTCCTTGATCAACTGCTCTAAAGGGACCGCAATGTGCGCAATGGGTTGCATCTCTGCCGTATTAGCGCTGCCCTTCAATGTATGAAGAGCACGTGACAGGCTATCGTCGACTGCTGCACTACCGCTATCAATCGCAGCCTTCGAAAATTCCTCAACAGATTCAATATGCTGGAGCGCCTCGATTTCAAAGATCTCAATAAGCGAGTCTTCAATAGACGATTCTTCTTCTGAGAGTGATGTTTCGTCTAACTCTGCTTCAACCGTGCTTTCTCGTGCCTCTTCACCGGCATCGTTCGAAAGCGCTAACTCGTCTTCTGAGACTGTTTCCTGCTCGTCACTTGAGACGTCCGTCAGAGTAAATGCCTCTCCTTCAACGATTCTTTGTGCTTGAGCTTCAACAAGCTCAGGGTCGATGACCGGGCTGGTGCGAGTTCTAAAGTTTTCAACAAGAGCAGGAATATTCTGCGCGACATAGCTCGCAAACTCGGCAATGTCAGAGCGCATCTCAATGGTATTGTCGAGCACTCGATTGAGAAGGTTTTCGACCCCCCAAGCAATCTCGCCAATATCCATCGCCTCTACCATACGACCGCTGCCTTTAAGCGTATGAAAAGCACGGCGTAGCTCCGTCAGGGCCTCCTTATCATCATAGTTTTCTACAAGACGTGGTAGGTAGGCTTGAATCGTTTCATTCACTTCTTCCGATTCTTCAATGAAGATTTCAAGTATTTCTTCGTCGATCAAATCGTCATCATCTTCAACCGATTCTGCAACCTCCATAACAGGCGGCTGCTCAACATCTTCAGGCACATCCTCGACAATGGATTGCTCCATTTCCGGAAGTTGATCAGTTGGCTCGACTGCAGGCTGCTCTTCGATTGCCGGCTCTTGATGCATTGATCGCTCATCAGGAGATTCTGGATCAATGCCCGGGGAAGCGCTGCTATTATCAAATACGCGAGCGATAGAGTTCTCAAGCTGACGCGCAAGCTCGGACTCTGCACCCTTAGAAAAGTCTGCCAACAAGCCGGAAAGATGCTCTCTCACGGAGTCGACAGCATTCAATTCCTCTAAACTGATACTTAGGCTTTGGTCAACACGAGAGTTCAGCCTTGATTCAACAGCCCAGGCTAAAGTAGCCATGTCCTCCGCACCAACAAGTTTGCCACTGCCTTTTAAGGTGTGAAAAGCGCGACGCAATTCTGCCAACGCAGCTCGGTCAGCTTCATCAGATCGCAGAGCTTGGATCGCAGCATCTATCTCCTCCGAGACTTCTTCAACTTCCTCGGCAAAGATCTCGAGAATCTCTTCATCAATTAACTGCTCATCATTCGCTTTCTGCTCAGCATTCGGTGCTTCAGCTGCCGCTTCTGTCACGTGATGATGAGAAATATGCTCGGTAGGTTGATGATCTTCATCCTGCAATACGCCGAGCTTGTGCAAGCTCTCTCGGGCAACTTCTAGAAAGCGCTCCCCGCCTTTTGCCCCTTCACCGATCCGCTCAATGTAATATTCAATACTACTAATGGCGTCCGCGAGCCGATCCAAGTCACCCCATTCAGGTTGCTCCTTACCGTCAAGCAAACGCTGCTGAACGTATTGACCACAGGCCGCTATTAGCTCTGATGCTTCTTGCAAGGGAATGATCTGCAAGCCACCACGAATGCTGTCTAGCACAGACGGTACATTCTCGATCTGCTGGATATCCCAGTTGGAGGTAATAAAACTGACAATACTGTTTTTGGCTAACTCCAGAGAGCCTTTTGAAGCCTCTATGACAGCAGTATGAGCAATTTCAAACTGCTCTGTCGGAACGCCGAAGCCATCTTCACCCGAATCAGGCCCGTCAACGATGTGCTTAACTTGCACTTCAACTGACAGGATGGTTTCTGCCAGAGAGTTCATCGCCTCAGAAGTGATTTCATTACCACTCACGCTTTGCAAGTTCTCGATCTGCATCGATAAAGCATCTCGCGCCGCAGGAATCCCTACAACTTCCAGAGAGCTCTGCATGGTTTGCAACGTAGGAAGAAGTTCTCGGATATCCTCGAAGGTGGCCGAACTATCGCGCTCAATCAAATCTAACCGATCTTTAAACGAGTTAATTTCCTCGCAAAGAACATCTGCAATGGCGCTCAATGTCGTCTTGTCTGGACCAAGAATTCCTTTCTCTGCCCCGTCAGGAGAGGGTGTTGATAACTTATATGCGTCAACAAGTGCATCTATACGGTCGGTTTTCTTGTTAGAGGACGCGATGTAATAGAGCAGGTTCGAGAGCAGCTCTTCTGAAACTTCTCGACTCAAGGCATCGCTAGCATTATCAATCATTGCTTTAAGCTGAAGATCTAGCTCTCTCAATAACTGTTTTACCGCGCTCCCTAATTGTTCTTCGCTATCTTCAATCGATTCGATGAATCCCTTAGATATCCACCAAAGCTGGCCAATAGGGCTGCCTTTGCAGAATTTTTCGAGACGCTCAATGACCTTGCCCAAAAAATCAAGATGCTCTTCAGTGTTCTGATTACGAATCACATTAGCCAATGAAGACTGAAAACGCTGACGAAGCTTTCGAAGATTTTCCGTAACCTTGGCATCTTGCATTCGAGCATTCAAGATAGGGTTAGGAGTAACAAGATTGGCGCTGAAATCAGGACTAAATGCATCGGCTGAAAATGACTCGCCTTTGGCTGCTTTTAGATCATTCAAGACGGGCGTTAATTGTGGTGGAATCTCCGTGAGCGCTTCATGTGTCGATTCAATATAGTTCTGCAAGTGCAGAATCGAACCCATCAATGCCTCAAGGGAATCATCAAAGCTATGTACGGTATTCTCTCTGAGCGCGACGCACAGGTCTTCCATTTCCTGAGCAACTTTTGCCACACCGATTAGCTCGACCATTTTCAGGGTACCGCTAACTTGGTGGAGATGATTAAGGCAGAAATTTACCTGTGTAGGGTCGTCTCTATCATCTGCATACAGTTCCAAAGCATTGCGCGCTAGCAAAAGAGTTTGTTCGAGCTCCCCTCTTACCCAGTCCAGTGCAATGTGGTCATGGCTGCTGCCCATCACTCTACCCCTAATTTCTTATTCAGTCGTGCACACGCTGAAAAGCCAGCGCCCGCTTGTCATCGACTCTTTTAAGCTTTGGATGCGACCAATTCAGTGCTTCACCAGCACCAATGATCAACACACCGCCCAATGAAAGACGGTCTCCAAGCTCATCTAGAATTTTATGTCTCAGCTCATTTCGAAAATAAATAAGCACGTTTTGGCAATAAATCAGATCCTGATTCTTGAGGGGGCTCTGACTTATGTCTCTCATATTCTGTTTAGAAAAACATACATGCTTACGCACGTAATCTTTTACCTGAAAAGAGTCTTCGCCTAATTGATCAAAGTAGGTCTTAGACCAAGCCTTTGGCAAACCAATCATGCGACGCTTCTCGTATACTCCGTTTCGGCCTTTGCCCAGCACACCCCAGCTTACATCTATACCAGTAACGCCGTACCGAGGCTCAAGCTCCATTTCCTTAAACAAGCTTTCACATAAAAATGCCAGAGAGTATGTCTCTTCACCGCTGCTGCAACCGACACTCCAAATACTGAGGCTGCGGTCTTTTTTTCGCTTGAGGCGACTCTTCATAACGAGGAACGCGAGCGCCATAGCGTTTGAATCTCGATAAAAACGAGTTTCACCTATCACTAGACGATCAAGTAAAACTAGCCACTCTCCTAAGCCCTGAAGCGGTGCAGATACCTCTTGCAGATATTGATCATAGTCGCTGTAATCGAGTTCGCGCATACGAATCGTTAGACTCGATTGAAGACGCGACTTCTGATCAAGCGGGAAGTGCGTTCCTAATCGCTCCTCTACAAACGCTCGCCAGCTTTCAAACTGGCGGTCGCTCATGTTAGGTATTTGGGCCTGATCTCGTTTCATGACGTTCAAGCGCGCCGCAGTCGATAGGACCATTTTGGCTTACTCTCGACTGAAGCCAAACCTAGCTAGACTGTTTGCTCAGGAGATTCATCATCATCAAGCGGTAGCTTAAAGCCAGATACTGAAGCTCTTAGCTGACTTGCCATCTCTGCCAAGTTACCAACCGACTCTGCCGTCGCACTCGTACCAGAAGAGGTTTGTGAAGTGATTTCCTGAATGACATTCATCGTATTTGAAACGTGGCCCGCGGACATAGATTGCTGTCTTGAGGCGTTCGAGATGTTTTGAATCAAATCTGCCAAGTTCATCGATACGCTTTCGATTTCCTCTAGGGCAACACCCGCATCCTGGGCCAATCTCGCTCCGCGGACAACCTCAGCCGTCGTTTGCTCCATTGAGATAACCGCCTCATTGGTATCCGTTTGCGTCGTTTTAACTAGCGCTTCGATCTGCTTCGTTGCAGCGGATGAACGCTCTGCCAGTCGCTGGACCTCATCGGCAACAACCGCGAAGCCTCGTCCAGCATCACCCGCCATCGATGCCTGAATCGCAGCATTCAAGGAAAGAATGTTTGTTTGGTCTGCGATATCGTTGATCAAAGATACGATATCTCCGATCTCCTGCGACGACTCACCTAGACGTTTAATTCGCTTTGACGTTTCTTGAATCTGCTCCCGAATCGTATCCATACCATTGATGGTATTGTTTACGACGTCGGAACCTTTTTTCGCAATCGTTACAGACCGCTCCGCAACCGTTGCCGATTCGGCAGCGTTCGATGATACCTGATCGATCGAAACCGCCATTTCGTTGATTGCAGCTGAAGCGCCGGCAATTTCTTGCGCTTGATTTTCAGAAGACTCGGCTAGCTTCATGGCTGTGCCTTGGGTTTCTGAAGCAGAAGATGCAACTTGAACCGCAGTATCACGAATCGCTTTTACAAGACCACGCATCTGATCGATCGCGAAGTTGATGGAGTCAGCAATTGCTCCAGTAAAGTCTTCGGTTACTGTTGCCTCTGTGGTCAAATCACCATCTGCCAGATCAGCAAGTTCATCAAGAAGTCTCAAGATCGCATTCTGATTCTGTTCATTTTGCTCCTCAGTCATGCGAAGGCGCTTTTGCGACTCTTGATAGAGGAGAACACCAATCACGACAATCAAAGCAATGATCGCAGCAAGAATGAAGTAAGCGAGTGTAGCACTAAAGAAGCGGCCATCAGCCTGCAACTGAACTTGTTTAGAAAGTTCGTAGGTCTCATCGAGTAGGGCAATCGAATCTTCAAAAATCAAATTTGCCGCGTTACGAACCTTGAAAAGTTCTGGCGAGTTCTCAAGAATCGCTTGCACGTTACTATCGACGTATTCAAACAGCTCAGCGATTGCTTCGAGCCCGTAAATCGCATCCTCGTCGGTTACTTGCGAGATTTCCATCGCCTCGTTACCTTCGAACATCGAGTTCATCACCCGACCAAACAATCGCGCATCTTCTCCGAAACGGTTGGCCGCAATCGCTGCGTCCTCGTCTCCAGATAGGATGTTGTTTACGCTTCGAACAATCCGCTCAGCCCTCAAAGATTGACGTTCCGCAACAGAGATCTGGTCTGCCGGAGCGTCATTGTCGAGAAGGATTGATACCACATCCTCATACTCTATCTGCAATTGAGGGATGGTTTCGTTCAGGGTCGCGGCGATCTGGTGCAGGGTTAGAACCGTCTCTTTGTTTTCCAAAATACGGTCAGCGTTACGACTCACACTTTCCCATCGAGAGGTTACACCGGTCTCTACCGGTAAATTTGAAGCAGGCAAACCCGTATCCGGATTACCATTAACAATGAATCCAAGTAATTTCTCAAAGTCTTCACGAGAACGCTTCAACTGAGCAAAGGCCTCTTCCTTACCAGAAGCCGCCTCCGTCGCGTTCTTCGCAACCTCCTGAGAAAGTACGCGCAAATCACTGGCGTATGCGCTGTAATCCTTATCGTGACGACTATCCTGACCTATAAAGTAGGAGACCACAATGAGGAACAACAGCATCACAACAAGCGCGATGCCTAACCAAAATATAACCCCGGTATTATCTTGATCAGAGCTGAATCTTCCGGACATAATCTTCATATTTCTGGCTCCCGGCCCTTTATTTTCGTTCTCTATTTTTTACTAATTTTGTGTGAGTGAAACGCGAGAAAACTGGTCATCAGAAACCAGCCTCTTTGCATCAAACACCAGCCAATCACGCTCATCTCTTTCGAAAGCGCCATCGACCAAACTTACAATGCTTTGTGGAATTTGTACTGTTGTAGCGGTTTTTAACGTTGAACGTTCAAAGTGCTGCATACCCTGTACTGAATCGACCATCAGGCCGCTAAGAATATCGCCTTGCTCAACAACAAGGATTCGACGCTCTCGGGCTCTTGCTTTTTCAGTCTTCAAACCGAAATAACGCGCGAGATCGATGATTGGTATCAAGCGGCCACGGATGTTTGACACACCTAAAACCCAAGGTTTCACGCCTGGGATAATCGTGTACTTCGGAACATCTAAGAGCTCGGCTACCGTTCCCAGTTCAGCGACGAGCTGCAAACCAGCAAATGAAAAACCGATGCCGCTGAAATACTCTACCGCCTCATCTTGGGCGGGTAAGCCAACTGCAAACTGCGCACTCTTCTTGGCTAGATTCCGCAGCGCCTCAAAAGAATGTGCAACTTCACCACTCATAATTTCTAGTTAATCAGTTCGTTTATAGTAGAGATTAAATCACTCTCACTAACAGGCTTCACTAAGTAGCCTTTTGCTCCCTGACGAGTGCCCCAAACGCGATCAGTTTCCTGATCTTTCGTTGTGACAATCACCACCGGAATATCGGCAGTTTCAGGTGTTCGAGTTAATTGTCGCGTTGCCTGAAAACCATTCAGCCCTGGCATTACCACGTCCATCAAAATCAAATCAGGATTTTCACGACGCGCCACCGCAACTCCGTCCGCACCGTTATCTGCGGTAATTACTTCATGCTTGTGCTGATCCAGAATGGTAGAAATTTTTCTAATTTCCGTAGGTGAATCATCAACGATTAGTATACGAGCCATAGCTCTCCCTCATTAATATCATCTTGCGATGAGAGAATAGTGTTTCAGTTATCCGTTTGACGGAGCGTGATTACGAATAGTGCTTAGCAATTCATCTTTACTAAACGGTTTGGTCAGATACTGATCTGAACCAACAATACGACCCTTTGCTTTATCAAAGAGTCCGTCTTTACTCGAAAGCATAATGACAGGCGTGGTTTTAAACGCACTGTTGTTTTTGATCAAAGCGCAGGTCTGATAGCCATCCAAACGTGGCATCATAATATCTACAAAGATGATATCGGGATTGGAATCAGCGATTTTCGCTAAAGCATCAAATCCATCAGTAGCCGTAATAACGGTACATCCCACCTTCTTCAACAAGGTCTCAGCCGTTCGCCGGATCGTCTTGCTGTCATCGATGACCATGATTTTTAAGTTTTCGAAATTGTCTTCCATTTTGTCTTACAGCCTAGGCAATTACCTGTGCACCATGTGCGATTTATATGTAAAAACATGCGCCAATATAGGCCCATAAACTTACTATAGACCAATATCTTAAAAACTTTTCTTAATATCGCTTCACGAACATTTTGATAAGTATCTATTATGTATAGCTTATTTCGTCAGTAGTGAAAGAAACCTTAAAGATTTAATCCGCGAGTAAAGCAGAATAGCGTCGTCTTAAACGGTTTTAAGTAGCCTCGACACCTTAAGCTCGCTATCGTTAGCGCAATACTCTTAAAGACTAGTACATTATTTTTGTTTGGTAGGTTTTCTATGTCGATAAAATTGGGAATTGTGATGGACCCCATCCAAAGCGTGAACACAAAAAAGGACAGCACCTACGCAATGATGCGGGCTGCCCACGCAAAAGGATGGGATCTATTTATCATGGAACAAAAAGACCTATCCCTTGATCAAGGCGTTCCCATGGCAAACTTACAACGTTTGCACTTAGTTGATGACGGCGCTGACTGGTATGAACTTGAACCCAGCAAAGAAACAGCAATGGCCGAACTAGACGTCCTTCTTTTACGCAAAGACCCACCTGTCGACAGCGAGTTTATCTATGCCACCTATATCGCTGAGCGCGCCGAACAGCTAGGAGTTCTGGTTGTAAACCGTCCAAACAGCCTGCGGGACTGCAATGAAAAAGTCTACGCCACGGCCTTTCCACAGTGCTGCCCTCCCGTATTGATCAGCCGCGATGTAAAAAAACTACGGGCCTTTGTTAAAGAGCACCAACATGTCATTTTCAAACCTCTAGATGGCATGGGCGGCACATCGATATTTAACGTCAAAGCTGGCGATCCAAATCTAGGTGTTATTTTAGAAACGCTGAATAACTTTGGTGAGACGCAGGTGATGGCTCAACGTTTCATACCCGAGATAAAACAAGGCGACAAAAGAATACTGATCATCGATGGCAAACCTATCGATTACGCTTTAGCAAGAATTCCCAGTGAGGGCGAGCATCGTGGTAACTTAGCGGCTGGCGGAACAGGGCAGGCCTTGCCGCTGTCTGAGCGAGATCGTTGGATTGTTTCACAAATAGCGGACGACCTTGTTGCTCGCGGGCTCATTTTTGTCGGAATAGATGTCATCGGCGACTATCTTACGGAAATCAATGTCACCAGCCCAACCTGCATTCAGGAAATCGACCGCGCTTACAATCTCAACATTGCCGGTGATCTTATGGATGTTATTGAGCAAAAACTTCAGCACAAGCAGCATTAATTAGTCAGTAATTCGGAGTTACACGTGTCAGCAATACCTCAAGCAAAGATTAAAGCCAGCGATCGCTTAAGCTTTACTATCTTTGTCGCCGTTGCTTTGCACGCGCTAATGGTTTTAACCGACTTCATAAAAGATGACCCTAAACCAGTCGCCAAGACGATGGAAATCACACTCGCGCGCTTCGACGACGACAAGAGACCTGATGAAGCAGACTTTTTAGCGCAAACAAATCAGCAGGGCGGAGGCTCTCTAGAAGAGAAGACCAAACAGAGTTCACCAACCAAATCGATTGACGAAAGTATGTTAATTCAGGAGTCGAGCGCTCCGGCGAAACCTCAAGAACAAAAGCAAGCACAGCACAGTGCCGTGGTAACACGCGTTGCAGATGACGAGTTCAATGCTCTGTTTGCGCCAAACCAGAAACAAATTGAGAACCAAGAGCAGGCTGATCTTCGTTCACTGATAGAGCGCAGTGTGCAAATCGCAGAGCTCGAGGCAAGTTACGATCAGCAGTTGCAACAATACGCCAGAAAACCGAGGGTGACTCGCCTTACTGCGGCGTCAACAATGAAAGCGGTCGATGCTCGTTATGTGGAGCAAGTTGTTGCCAAAATAGAACGCATCGGCAAACAATTCTTCCCACGCGATGCGGGCCGAAAGCTTTATGGAAAGCCGCGCGTTGCGATCGCCATCTATTCTGACGGCAGCATCAGAGATATAAAGATACTACAGAGCTCAGGCAACTTAGTGCTTGATGCTAAAACAAAAGATATTGTTAGTCGCGCAGCTCCATTCGCGCCATTTCCCAAAGAAGTTCGCAAAGAGCGCGATGTTCTTGAGTTAATTCGCACATTTTCTTACACGGGAAGGGGTGTATCGAGCTTCTAGAAGCTCTAGAATAGAAACCCTTCCTTCTTTCTAAAGGCTGATGCTGCCGGTGACGACGATTAATCTCCAGAACCAGTTCTTGATAGCCATGCCACAGCTAGAAGATCCCAATTTCAACGGAACCATTACCTATATTTGCCAGCACAATGAAGATGGCGCAATGGGCATCATCATCAACAGATCTAGCGGAATTAATCTCGGGGATATTTTCGAGCAATTGTCATTCACGACAGACGGGCAGCATAACGAAACACCCGTCTCGCAAGGCGGTCCGGTTCAGCTCGACCGCGGTTTTGTTCTGCACAACGATGGCAGCTCGTGGGATAGTAGCTATGAAGTGAGCACGAGTATTCAGCTCACAACATCACGAGACATACTCGAAGCCATTGCAAATAATGAAGGCCCTGAGAAATTTGTTATTGCTCTTGGCTATGCCGGCTGGGGTGCCGGGCAATTAGAAGGCGAAATCGCACAGAATTCTTGGTTAACGTGCGCATCTAGCGAGGACATATTATTCCACACTGATTTGGGCCAAAAATACGATATGGCAATGGCCAGCATCGGGCTCGATGCAGCGAAACTTAGCACGAACGCAGGGCATGCCTAATGAGTCCAATGAGAATACATGGCTAACAATTATCTTTGTTTTGATTTTGGGTTAAAACGTATTGGGGTAGCAATCGGTAGTGATCTCATTCGTAAAGCCCGCCAGCTAAGTCCAATGAAAGCAAAGGATGGAATTCCGAATTGGCAGGAGCTAGAAAAGCTATTGAGAGAATGGCAGCCAAAAGCTGTCATCGTCGGCTTACCGCTCAATATGGATGGAACCGAGAGTGAACTGTCCATAAGGGCTCGTAAATTCGGAAACCGTATTCACGGTAGGTTTCATACAGTCGTTCACATGCATGATGAACGCTTATCTAGTTATGAAGCTAAAGGGATGGTCCTTGAAGAAAAAGGCCATGTCGATTTTGGAGACCACTCAGTTGATGGACTAGCCGCATGTCTCGTGCTGGAAAGCTGGTTTGAGATTAGGAATGAGAATGACGAACACTGAAATTCAGGCGCTAAACCTGATTGAAAAAATGGCTGATGAACTAAAGCAAGCCCTAAAGAGTTCTAATATCAGCAAATACTGTATCGTAGGTATACAAACAGGCGGCGTCTGGGTTGCCCGTGAACTTAATCGCTTGCTCGGCGATGAGGCTCCAATGGGAGAGCTGAATATCAGTTTTTATCGTGATGACTTTACACGCATAGGCCTGCAACCGACTGTAACCCCGACCAATCTTCCCTTTGCCACCGAAGACGCACACATCATTCTCGTGGACGATATTCTAATGACTGGGCGGACTATTCGTGCAGCACTGAACGAACTATTTGATTTCGGTAGACCGGCAAGCGTTACACTGGCCGTGCTCGCTGACATTGGACAAAGAGAGTTACCGATTAGCGCTAATATAATTGGTCAGAGTTTCTCCCTTGCTCCGAATGAACGCCTGAAACTTGAAGGCCCCGCGCCCCTTCTTCTAAAACGTAAAACTCAAGATGCTTAATTGGACCACGCTGCCATGAATCCCTCTCTGCAACTTAACTCCCAAGGTAATCTCAAGCATTTCTTAAGCATAGCCGGACTAAGTAAAGAAATTTTGACGAACATACTGGATACCGCTGACTCCTTCATTGAAGTTGGTGAGCGTTCCATTCGCAACGTCCCTCTCTTAAGAGGTAAAACCGTAGCCAATCTGTTTTTTGAGCCTAGCACGCGCACACGCTCAACCTTTGAACTTGCAGCCAAGCGACTCTCTGCAGATGTACTAAATTTGGATATTCGTACCTCAGCGACCTCAAAAGGCGAGTCATTATCAGACATGCTGCTTAATCTTGAAGCCATGGCGAGCGACATGTTTGTTATTCGCCATGCACAAAGTGGCGCCCAGCATTTTATTGCGGAATCGGTCACCCCCGGCGTTGCCATCATCAATGCTGGCGACGGATGGCATGCGCACCCTACGCAAGCCATGCTAGACATGCTCACAATTCGACATAAAAAGCAGCAGATTGAAGGCCTTAAAGTGGGGATCATTGGCGACATACTTCACTCTCGCGTCGCGAGATCTCAGATCCGAGCCTTAAACGCGCTCGGAGCAGAAGAGATTCGTGTCATTGCGCCGAAAACATTACTCCCACCAAATATCGAAGATATGGGCGTGAAAGTGTTCTGGGATCTAGAGCAGGGTATGCGTGATCTTGATGTTGTCATTATGCTTCGGCTTCAACGCGAGCGAATGCAAGGCGCTTTACTTCCTAGTGAGAGCGAATACTTTAAACGCTATGGCCTCACATCTGAGGCACTTAGACATGCAAAACCAGACGCCATTGTTATGCATCCTGGACCAATAAACCGGGGAGTTGAGATCGCTTCAGACGTCGCTGATGGCCCTCGTTCAGTGATTCTAGATCAGGTTACAAACGGTATCGCCGTGCGAATGGCAGTAATGTCTATGGCGATGAGCGGTCAAGTAGAGGAGAAACAGCAAAAAAATGAGGTGCCTTCAAAATGAAATTCAAGCTAACCGGCGGTACCTATTTAAACAGTGAAGGCGAAAAAACGCCGTTTGAAACAATAGTTGTTGAGGATGGCTTAATTAGATCAATCGATCAGCCAGATGGTGGAGAGGCTAATACAATCAACTGCAAGGGTAAACTCGTTGTTCCCACGCTAACCGATTTGGGCATGGTTGTTTCTAGTCTGAATGTGATCGATTTAGAGCTAAAGGCAGCCGCTGCGGGAGGAGTGGGTCGTGTATGCTTAATGCCAAACACCTCGCCCGTTAACGACGTGCCTGCAATTTCAAAACTGATTGAGCAGCAAGTGACGCCTTTCACTGGCGCCGAACTCATTATGATCGGGGCGATGACCAAAAGCCTAGAAGGGAAGCTACTAAGCGAATACGCAGAGCTAAAAGACTCGGGATGTAAGGCCTTGAGTAATGGTTTTACAACAATGGATACCCTAGCAATTTCAAAGCGCTGTTTCGATTATGCGTATACCTACGATCTTACAATCTTTATGCACCCGATGGTCCGCTCCCTTTATCAAGGAAGCATGCATAGCGGTGCAATATCGACCAGAATGGGGCTCAAGGGCATTCCTAACATTGCTGAAACGGTTGCTATCGCACAACTCATCATGCTCGCTGAAGCGAGCGGCGTCAGGCTACATCTTAGTAATCTGTCTTGCGAAGATTCCGTCAACCTTGTTCGTGAAGCGAAAAAGAAAGGCACTCGAATTACCGCAGATGTCGCCATCGCAAACCTGTGTTATACCGACGAAGCCGTTTTGGGTTTCAACAATAACTTTCATACCATCCCTCCTCTAAGAAGCGAGCGTGATAGGAAAGCGCTCATTGAAGGCGTGATCGACGGAACCATCGATGCAATCACCAGTGCCCATGAGCCACGCAGCGTATCCGCTAAAAACGCGCCTTTTGCAGAGTCTGCAACTGGTATAAGCACCATCGAGCACGTATTTCATTATGCAATGAAGCTAGATTCGGCTGGCGAACTTGCTCTAGAGGTATTTATAAAAGCAATGAACGAAAGGTCATCCGCCGTGCTTGGCTTGCAAGCCAATCAAATTATGCCTGGCCAAAAAGCGAACTTCAGCATCTTAAACTTTGACGAGCGCACGTTAGACGAGAGCGATATACACTCTTCGGGAAAAAACACTCCGCTATTGGGTGAGCAAGTGACGGGAACGATCGAGCACACCTTTGTAAGCGGTGCGCTCGTTTATTCTGCATCTAGTTAACGGCGTCTTTCAAAGCCTTGCCAGGCTTAAAACCAACTGACTTGCTAGCAGGTATTTGAATAGCTTTACCGGTCTGCGGGTTCTTACCTGTACGCGCACTTCGGGTGCGCTGAGAGAAAGTTCCAAAACCAATCAAACTAACGGCATCGTCACGCGTCATTGCGTTGGTAATTTCATCAAGCAGAGCGTTTAGAACTTCTCCAGATTTATCTTTCGTTAAACCAGTTTCTTCTGCAATTGCGGCAATTAACTCAGGCTTCTTCATAGGATCCCCTCTTTATTATTCGGCTACGACGCTAAAAGAACAGCGCACGTCCATTAAGATAGCGAACTTGCTCAAGTTCGCAATGAAAATTTACCAACAGCAACGAATTTATAATTTTTGACATCAAAACACCCTTCGTTTCAGGTGTTTGTGGCATGAATCTCACAAATTCAGCGCTAGTTATTGGATAATCGCTGCCCTAAAACTAGTTTGATGTATCACTCGTCAAGGGAATCTGTCGGGTAACTTCAGGAGCATTTCGTGAATTTGAATTCGACTCTGCGCAAAGTGCGCTGGCTTGTATTGTGTATTGGCCTCGCTACTTTTTTTGGTGGATGTAAAGCGATAAACCAATTTTTAGTTAAGCCGTTCATCAAACCGACCGGCGATACCGTCACGCTGCTCGGTGAGGCACATATTGTCCCCTACCTTTTAACTACCGATGATACCGAAGCTGGCTGCGCCGGAGCTGAAGCGCTTACCTCTATGGTTATGGCTCTAGGCCGAATTACCGAAGAACCCCACGAGCTTGCAATTCTGCTGCACCTAGGTGCAGGCGGCTGCGAGGAAGCAAGAGCTTCAGAGAAAGAACTTGAATACCTTCGATACATTCGGGCCCTACAACCAGACTTTGCAGAAGATGCTCTCATTGCTCAAAAACGCCATCACCTCAAGGCCGCGAAACGCTACTTGGTCGCTTGGGAGCAACTAATTGAGTTCAACGATGGAAAAGAGATTGGCCGCCCACTAGAGAATGGTGGCGTAGAATGTCCAGAACTCGTTCAGGATTTCGATCAAATTGTTTGGCTAGCAGGACTCGCTGGCGGTTTGCTTGCACTGAATAACGACATCATGTCAGGTTCTTACATTGGTGTTCCGAAAAACATTGCAGCACAAGCGGAACGTGCCGCCGGATGTCTCGATAACAAGAAATGGTTTGGCGCTCCTTTGGCACTTAAAGCAACCGTTTGGAGCCTTCTCCCCGGCGCGACTCCTGAGGGAGAAGACCCTTGGGCTCGGTTGGAACAAGCAGACCTAATTGGCGAAAAAGCACGTGTGCGCTTGTCGCACGTTTTCCACGCAGTAGCCGCATACTCCAAAGGAGACGATGAGCGCCTTCGAGCAATTCTCAAGAGACACGCAGAACAAACGGCAGAGTTCCCACCTAATGAGCAATACCGTCTATTCGATGCAACAGCGACTGAAGTGTTGACTCGCCTCTCAGACAAAATGTGGACTGAGGCAACCGGTAAAAGAACACCTTTAGGGGGTCTTGGCACGTTCTGGGACGAGAACGCAGCGGACGACATCGAAGAAGTGTCTCTAGACGACCTCTTTTAGAATACCTCGCATAGTGTGAACCAGCGCACACCATTATTGCCGTAGCGGGAAGTAATAACCCTGAATTGGAACGAATTAGACCGATTCACCACTGGTTAATAGACCATAAGAGCCGATATAATCTATCGGCTTTTTTTTGCGCCATAACAACGAATTACCTTAATAAAAAACTAACTAGGGAGTAGGAATTTCGTGGTTTCCAATACAATAAAAAGTCGCTCTATGACAGAGTGGCTATCATCCCTCCCGGCTTGCATACTGCTTTTGCTCGTCGTCATTTTTAGTACCAGTAGTGATATTCACAATCAGATCCTACGGATCGGTGAACATTACTGGGAGGGCTACTACAAACTTCGTGTTGATCCTGTTCAACCGACTTGTGACCCTCAGCTAAATGTCGAAGAGGCCGTTCAAGCACGTCTAGCTGAGAGCTCAGAAGAAGACGATTTCGGTCTTTTTGATGCTGAGCCAGCAGACCCAGAGCTGATTCGTCAGTCAATAGAGAATGCTCGAGTTGATTGCGTTAAAGAGTATGCTAACTTTGAGGAAACAAAATCTCGGGTTACACCGTCTCTTGAGGTATTCCGTGCGGTAGAGCTTTTTGTGTCAGAGGTAATCGCTTTTGGGATAATGTCTCAGAAGTTTATTCTGATCGCACTCATCCTTCTCTGTGCTACTACAGCGACCTTTAGCCGACACCACATCGCGATGAGGCCAGTGATGTCGAGCCTCGATCATAAGGTCGCGAGCGTCTCCCAATTAGCTGCGAATGGCTTGCTATTGGCATCATCTGTCGCGTTTCGAACACTCGCACACTCCGATGGCTCTAAGATGACACCTGAAGCTGTGTTTATCCACGAGCTATGGGTATATGGCTTTGCCATTCTAACAATAATGAGCGCCATCAATGTTTTCCGACCCGGCCCTAATCTTTCCCCTGGAGGGAATATAGGCAGGGCATTACTGGCAGTCCCACTCTATGCAACGATGACGATCATCGCAGCGCTATTTTTCTTCTTAGGGCTGGGCGAGGGCAACAAATCTAACCCAGCAGCGCTCGGCATTTATCTCGACAAGCTTCTAGATCTCTCAGACATGTTCCTGAACGTCGGCCTGTATGTTTGGATCGGTATGATGCTGAAACAAACACGATTTGCTTCGCTGGTTCTAGCTCTATTCAAACCATGGAAGCTACCACCAGAACTATTGGTCGTATTTGTTGTCATTCTTGCAGCCATCCCAACGGCCTATACCGGTGGTTCGGGCATCTTCGTTATTGCTGCTGGCGCAGTGATCTATCACGAGCTGCGAGCGGCAGGCACTCGAAGACAGCTAGCTCTTGCGGCAACCGCTATGTCAGGCTCGATGGGTGTTGTTCTTCGACCATGCTTGCTCGTCGTGGTTATTGCATTTATGAACCGCGAAGTAACAACTGACCAACTCTTTGGTTGGGGCATTTATGTCTTCCTACTTAGCGCGGTTATGTTTGCGCTGTTTGCTACAACGCTGAATCGTCAAAATCGTTTTGAGCTTGCCTCTCCGGCAGACGCGTTTCCTCAAATGATTGCGGCGTTCAGACCTCTTATCCCATACATTGTTTGCATGGTTGCAGTGGTTCTGTTCTATCGTTACGCGGTCAATGTGCGTCTTGATGAGTTCTCTGCCGCAAGGATACTCCCTGTAATGATGTTGGTTATTCTTATCTATGAGCACATCACTAAGAAAGACTCTGTAAGCGAAGACGGATTAACGACGATCCCTCACAAAGGAATCGAGAACTGTGTTCGTTCAGCAACGAACCAGACAACCGCAGAGATTGGTGCTTTACTGCTGCTCATCGGTTGTACTATTTGTCTCGGCGGAACGATTGAACGCTCAGGTGTCGTAGAATTGTTCCCAGCGGAGTTTACGAGTGTCTGGGCAGCAATGGGTCTACTAGTTTGTGTCCTGATTATCATGGGTATGATCATGGAGCCCTTCGGCGCAGTTATACTAGTAAGTCAAACGATTGCACCCATCGCTTACAACGCCGGTATCGATCCGATTCACTTCTGGATGTTAACGCTAGTAGCATTTGAGCTTGGTTATCTGAGCCCACCTGTTGCGCTTAACCACCTTCTTGCTCGTCAAGTGGTAGGGGAAGAGGAAGCGCTCAAGGCCGTTTTGACCGAGGGTAGCTTCTATCAGCGCTATGAGAAAATTCTGCTACCGTTGATCACGATGGGTACAGTGCTATTGATCGTTGCGTTTACGCCACTCTTCTATCAAATGATGAGTTAGCGTAAAGCTGATATGCTGAAGAGCCTCGCCTAGTGCGGGGCTTTTTTATTTACAAGGAAAGGATGAAAGGAGATCAGGATGATCAACTCAACAATCAAACTACCGTGGCTTTTAACCTTAGGCATATGCCTTAGTCTACCGATACTAAGCTCAGCAAAAGAAGGTTCTTACAAAGAGTGCTACAAGATTGCCAAGCAGATTGAAGAAATAAACACAAAAAGAAAGCGTGGCGGCTCAGGTAAGCAAATGGATAAATGGCGCAAGAAACGCCATCAACTAAGCAATAAATCCTACGCAATTAAATGCCGAAAACACGGCATTATTCTCTGATAATAGCTCACAGAACTCAGACATAAAAAAACCGGTATCGCTAAAAACGATACCGGTTTTGTATTACATATTAAGATTTAAAGCTGCGGGCCTGCTGCAACAATGGCATCAGAAACATCAAACTTCTTAAAGTTCTCAACGAACTGGGAAATAAGATCTGCCGCTTTTGCATCATAATCTTCTTTGCTCGCCCAAGTGTCGCGAGGGTTAAGCAATCCAGCATCAACACCAGGAACAGCAATCGGAATCTCAAGATTCAATTTCTCAAGATGCACTGTTTCTGCATCAGCAAGGGCACCGCTCTGAATCGCAGAAATAATGCCACGAGTCGTTGGAATGCTAAATCTTTGACCAACACCAAACGAGCCACCGGTCCAACCAGTGTTTACCAAGTAAACTTTAGAACCGAACTCTTCCATTCGCTTCATAAGCAACTCCGCATACTCGCCAGCAGGGCGCGGGAAGAATGGTGCGCCGAAACAGGTTGAGAACGTCGATTTGAGCTTTGAATCGGAACCCATTTCTGTAGAGCCAACCAAAGCCGTATAACCGCTTAGGAAGTGATATGCCGCCGCTTCTTTACTAAGAAGTGAAACAGGTGGCAATACACCAGTCATATCGCAAGTCAGAAAGACAATCGCGTTTGGCTCACCAGCGCGATTCTCAATGACACGCTTTTCAACATGCTCAAGCGGATAGGCACATCGCCCGTTCTCAGTCAGGCTCGTATCTGTGTAGTCTGGAATGCGAGAATTCTCATCCATCTTCACATTTTCTACGATCGCCCCGAATTTTATCGCATCCCAAATGATTGGTTCATTCTTCTGACTCAAATCGATCGTCTTTGCGTAGCAACCACCTTCGATGTTAAAGACAGTGCCTTTGCCCCATCCGTGCTCATCATCACCGATGAGAAAACGCTCAGGATCAGCAGAAAGAGTCGTTTTACCTGTTCCAGAGAGACCGAAGAACAAGGTCGTTTCACCGTCTTCACCAACATTCGCGGAACAATGCATCGGTAAGACGTCTTTTTCTGGCAATAGAAAGTTCTGGACAGAGAACATCGCTTTCTTCATCTCACCGGCATAACGCATTCCTGCAAGCAGAACTTTGCGCTGGGCAAAGTTAATCATCACGGTACCATCGCTATTAGTACCATCACGCTCAGGATCACAAATGAAGCTTGCGACATTCAGAATTTGCCACTCTTGCTTATCAGCCGGATTGTAATGATCAGGACGGATGAACAAGTTGCGGCCGAAAAGATTTTGCCATGCGGTTTCAGTCGTTACTTTCACTGCGAGGTAGTGATCTGGATCAGAACCTACATGAAGATGAGACACGTAGCTGTCTTTCTCAGCAAGATACGACTCAACGCGTTCCCATAAAGCGTCAAATTTTTCCGCATCAAAAGGGCGGTTAATCGGACCCCATGAGATAGCATCAGAAGTGCTTGGCTCTTCAACAATAAAACGATCCATAGGAGACCGACCAGTTCTTTTACCTGTAGTCACTACCAAAGAACCGTTTGCGGCTAAGCTGCCTTCTTTGCGCTCAAGCGCGTGTTCAACAAGTTGCGCTGAACTTAGATCAACAAAAGTGTTACTCACTTTGACCTCACCAGAAATTGAAATTTGCATTTAGGCGAGTCAAAACCCGCTTAAAATTGGTGCGCTATTATGCCAAAAGGCTGTACAAAAAACGACAGGCTTTTCGACTCTCGCGTTTTATGCGCTCTATACCTGCTATGAATAGCCCTAGTGCGGCTTGCCGATATTAAACACAGTGTTAATTTTCGCGCGATCAAACTCATAATGCCGCCCACAAAACTGGCAATCCACCTGAATGACCGACTCTTCTTCGAGAATGTTTAATGCTTCTTCAATACCTAAGGCTTCAATAGAAGCCAAAGACCGTTGTTCCGAGCAAGAACATTGGAATTGAACAGGCTCACTTTCGAAAACAGAAACTTTCTCTTCATGGTAAAGACGGTGGAGAATCTCAGCATTACCATGCGCTTTGAGCTCTTCAAATCCCAGCGTTTCACTCAACTGCCGAATTCGATCCCATGCATCCTGATCTTCCATGAGTTTGTAATCCGGCAACTGCTGTAGCATCAACCCGTAACAGCCGTCTTCATCAGAAGCGAACATAAAATGTGTTTCTAGCTGCTCTGAAAGGTCGAAGTATCGCGCAAGACATTCGGCCATCGTCGCGTGCTCCAGTGGCACGATACCCTGGTAGCGGTTGCCTTTCTCTGGATCGATAGTAATGGCGAGTTGTGCCTTAC
>NZ_LWFT01001171.1:0-726 GCF_001635105.1 Oleiphilus sp. HI0079 | reverse complement strand
CAGACGATGACACCTTGCCACCCATTTAGGCTGTAAGGTTTAGGAGATTAAATGACGGAACAGAAAATGGACGAGCAGAAGGCTAGCTGGGATACCGGCTCGCCTGAACGCACGCACTTTGATCCATTGCTCGACTGCCTTGTTGCGGTTGCCAAGCTTTACGATAAGCCAGTGACAGCGACTGCGCTAGCCGCAGGCCTCCCGTTGGAGGACAACAAACTCACTACGACTCTGCTGCCTCGTGCTGCTGAACGAGCAGGGCTGACTGCCAGACTCTTAAATCGGGATTTAGATGCGATCGTCCCTGAGGTTCTGCCAGCAATTTTACTTCTGCACAACGGTCATGCCTGTGTGTTAACCCACCTTGATAACGCGACCAACAAAGCCACCATCATTCGGCCCGAAGCAGGTTTGAGCGAAGTCGAGATGGAAATCGACAGCTTGAAAGAGCTTTACACCGGATTTTGTTTCTTCATCAAGCGAGAATACCAATTTGATAAAGAGCGCCGACTCGTTACTGGTGAGGCCGGTAAGCATTGGTTTTGGGATACGCTTAGGCTCTCCTTCCCCATCTACCGCGACGTTATTATTGCCTCGGTGCTGATTAACCTATTCGTACTCGCTAGCCCATTTTATGTACGCAATGTGTACGACCGAGTTGTACCAAATTCGGCCTTCGATACCCTATGGGCGTTCTCCATTGGTATCGGCATTATCTTTTTCTTT
>NZ_LWFT01001170.1:0-674 GCF_001635105.1 Oleiphilus sp. HI0079 | reverse complement strand
GCGACATTCTGTAATTTTTCATCTGTCGCGGTGCCGGCATTTCCCGGTGCAACAAATACAGCTTTAACGTCATTGTCTTGTGCGATTTTCCACGCGAGCGCGTGTTCTCTACCGCCGCTTCCTACAACTAAAACATTCATGAATTCAGGCCTTTGGCATGTTTTTTAGGGGCGAAAGGATAACTGAGATGAAAGGTTAGATCAAAGAGACTGCAGTGAGCGTTTGTTGACTAGAAAACCTGAGCGATCTGTTCTAGTTTTTCGCGTGCCTTGCCTTCTATGCTAGTTGCCTTCAGCGTACCTTTGTCCATAAGAACAAAAGTATGTTCTGCCTCAGCTATTTTTTTGTCTCCGCCGTCTGTAAAAATTGTTTGTTGGACTTTACAGCTCGATGTACCGATTTTCATCACTTTGGTCTGAACCTCGAGCATGTCGCCCAGCATACACGGACGCCTGTAATCGACGTTGCTGTTTACTAGGGTGAGGGCGAGTTCAAGCTCGGAAAAAAACTCAATAGCGTTGTAGTTTTCAAAAAGACGCCAGCGAGCTTCCTCCATAAAGGTATTGTAAGCGTTGATATTCATATGACCATATTGGTCAAGATGGTATCCACGGACTGTAAAGCGAGCGTAATCTGACACGAGAAACTACCTGGCAAATTATGAAATGAATCTG
>NZ_LWFT01001169.1:0-778 GCF_001635105.1 Oleiphilus sp. HI0079 | reverse complement strand
TGTTGGCTATGAGCAGTTGCAGGGTGAAAGCAAAGTCATCGTGACCTTAATTGAAGGGCAGTCTGAGTCACTTAGCGTGGGTCAGCAAGGTGCGTTAGTGCTTGATGTTACGCCATTTTATGCTGAGTCAGGTGGGCAGGCTGGCGACACAGGCCTAATTACATGTGGTGATTCTCAGTTTCGCGTAGAAGATACGCAAAAGCAGGGTAAGCAGTTTCTGCACATTGGTCGCGTTGTCGCAGGTTCTTTCGATCAAGGAGATTCGGTGTCGTGCATTGTAGACAAAGCTGTTCGCGATGCGACAGCCCTCAATCATTCGGCAACGCACCTCTTACATGCGGCTTTACGGAAGGTCTTGGGAGAGCATGTTGTTCAAAAGGGATCTTTGGTAAACGATGAACGATTGCGCTTTGATTTTGCCCATTATGAAGCAGTTTCCAAGGATCAAATTACTGAATTAGAACGGATTGTGAACCATGAGATCCGAATGAATACGCCTGTCCTTACGACGTTGACAGACATGGAAAGTGCGAGAGACATGGGGGCTATGGCGTTGTTCGGTGAGAAATACGGAGATGAGGTTCGTGTGCTATCGATGGGTCAAAAGTCGTTTTCTGTTGAATTGTGCGGAGGAACCCATGTTCAAAGGACAGGAGATATCGGTCAATTTATTATCCTCTCGGAGGGAGGAATCTCGTCGGGCGTTCGCAGAATAGAGGCGGTTACAGGGCTTGGTGCTGAAGAGTATGTGAGGTCAAATCTTGAGAGTGTTTCTGCA
>NZ_LWFT01001168.1:0-1084 GCF_001635105.1 Oleiphilus sp. HI0079 | reverse complement strand
GCTGGCGATTCTGCTTTAGGAGGCGAGTTCGATCGAGTGCGTCAGGACGTGCTTTGCAAGCAGCGCGATCTTACTGATTTGCTGGCCGAAGTGGCTGGAATGCGTCAAAAAATGCGCCTCGCTGCGGTGGATAAGCTCAAATCGCAAGAAATAGCGGATCAGAATATCAAGCAGGGTCGAGGTGGGTTGATTGATATTGAGTTCATTACCCAGTATCTGATTCTAGCTTATGCTCAGGACTACCCTGAGCTTGTGCGTTGGACCGACAATGTTCGCTTGCTTGAATCTCTAGCGGCCACCGTCGATGTGCCTTTGGAGTTTGCGGTCTTGATTGATGCGTACCGAGCTTTACGGTCGGCGCTGCACCGAAAGAGTCTCTCGGGTGTCAGTTATCCCGGTGGTCTGAATGGCTTTGCCAAAGAGCGAGAGCAGGTGCAGCGCGCTTTTGCCGAGTTGTTCAAAGAATGACTCTAGAGCCCTGTTTATCCGTAGGCTAAGACAATCTTAGGTGCTAGAATACGCAACCTTTTTGTTTAATTTGAGATCATAATGCCGGTTTGTCCGGCATACGTAAGGAGTGGTGCGCAATGTCGATGGCTGATAGAGATGGCCTCATTTGGTTTGATGGTGAAATGGTTCCTTGGCGCGATGCGCAGGTGCACGTGTTAACACACACACTTCATTACGGCATGGGTGTCTTTGAGGGCGTTCGTGCATACGAGACAGACAAAGGTACTGCGATCTTTAAACTTCAGGATCATACCGACCGTCTTTTCCGTTCTGCGCACATTATGCGCATGGATATGCCGTTCTCTAAAGAAGAGATTAATCAGGCTCAACTTGCTGTCGTAAAAGAAAATAACCTGAAAGAAGCCTACCTTCGCCCGATGGTTTTTTACGGATCAGAAGGTATGGGTTTGCGTGCCGATAACTTGAAAGTGCACGTTATTGCGGCCGCATGGGAGTGGCCGTCATATATGTCGCCTGAGTTGCGCGAGAAAGGCATTAAAGTACGCACATCATCTTACACCCGCCACCATGTAAACATCAGCATGTGTAAAGCGAAAGCCAATGGTCACTACAT
>NZ_LWFT01001167.1:0-845 GCF_001635105.1 Oleiphilus sp. HI0079 | reverse complement strand
TCTCTGAATCAGATATCGATCAGTTAATGCACTCAATGCGTTCCGCGATCAAGTCACTCTATTAAGGGTGAGCTAAACAAGAATTTCTTAAACATTAGGTTAACTATGACTACTATTAATCACTACGTAAATGGTCAAGAAACTGGCCCAAGTGCGCGCTCTCATAACGTATTCAATCCTGCTACCGGTGAGCAAATTGCCGAAGTATCCCTTGCCTCAGCCACTGAGGTAGAAAGCGCCATCGCGATTGCGCAGAAGACCTTCGAAACTTGGTCTCAAACAACGCCGCTTAGCCGCGCACGGATCCTTTTCAAGTTCAAAGCAATTGTTGATGAACGTCGTGACGAGCTGGCAGCCGTAATTACTGCACAGCACGGAAAAGTATACGAAGACGCATTGGGCGAAATCACTCGCGGTCTTGAAGTCGTTGAATTCGCTTGCGGTATTCCTTCTGCTCTCAAAGGCGAGTTTACAGAACAAGTAGGTGGCGGTATTGATGCATGGAGTACCAGCCAACCTCTCGGTGTCGTAGCAGGCATCACCCCATTTAACTTCCCGGCCATGGTTCCAATGTGGATGTGGCCAGTCGCCATCGCGTGCGGTAACACCGTAGTAATGAAGCCTTCTGAAAAGAATCCAACTGCCAGTATGCTGATGGCTGAATGGATGAAAGAAGCGGGTCTTCCTGATGGCGTTCTAAACGTGGTGAATGGCGACAAAGAGGCAGTAGACGTTCTGCTTACCCATAAAGATATACAAGCAGTTAGCTTTGTTGGCTCGACACCAATTGCTGAATATATTTACTCGACGGCTTCAGCGAATGGCAAACGGGTGCAAGCTCTAGG
>NZ_LWFT01001166.1:0-927 GCF_001635105.1 Oleiphilus sp. HI0079 | reverse complement strand
AAGGCGTTGCTTTCAAAGAGTTGATTGTCGATGGTAATCCAAAGCTACGAAGCGAGATGGAGCAAAAGGCCGGTCGGCATACTGTTCCACAAATCTGGATCGGTAGCGCGCATGTGGGTGGCTGTGATGAGCTGTACGCGGCTGAGCGTGCAGGCAAGCTTGATAAGCTATTGGCTTAGCGGTCTCATCTTTTTGAGCAGTTTGCTGATAATCGTTGGATAAATTCGTCTTATCACGTAAAAAAGAGAGCTATGCACTCGCAGTGTTTGACGAGAGGTTTTAGTATTCGCATACCGAACGCGCACTCTTACGAGTCAAAGAAACAACTTTAAGGTTATAAAAGATGTCTGAGAATGAAAACCCAGTAGAAAACACGCAAGACGAAGCCGCAAAAGAGCAACCACAAGCTGGGTTTGCGATGGATAAGGTTTACGTTAAAGACCTTTCTTTTGAGTCGCCAAACTCCCCTGTTATTTTCACTAAGCAATGGCAGCCAAAGGTCAAGATGGACCTGAATACCAAGCACAACGTGATAGATCAGGATGTTCATGAAGTGTCTGTGACAATCACGCTTACGGTCACGGTTGAAGATATGACTGCATTTATTGTGGAAGTGCAGCAAGCGGGTATTTTCCGAATTTCAGGTTTGGAAGGTCTTCAATATCATCATGCCGTTGGTGCGGTTTGTCCGAACTTGATCTTCCCGTACTTGCGTGAAACGATCGATAGCACAGTTGTTAAGGGCGGTTTCCAGCCTGTGATGTTGGCGCCAGTAAACTTTGATGCCATGTTTGCGCAAGCATTACAGAAGAAGCAACAACAAGAAGCAGAAGCAGCAAGTGCGGAAGCACAAGACTCTACTGTTCAGTAATAAGTAGATTGCGTCGCGAAGTGCTTCATGTACTTCGTGTTAGATGAAAAAAGGCC
>NZ_LWFT01001165.1:0-1119 GCF_001635105.1 Oleiphilus sp. HI0079 | reverse complement strand
CTGGCGCTATAACTTGGCGCAGTACAGAAAGTTGTTTCCGCTTGGAAGTGCAGTGACCATTGATGGCGCAGGACATCATCTGGTAGGAGAGTCAGAATCTTATCGTCAAAAGGTATTTGCGGCCTTAGACCGAGCGCTAACCCTAAGGTCATAAACTACGCTCAGTATACAAGCAGCTTAGAGGCCGAGTTGCTTGGCGATCACTTCGTTCATGATTTCATAGGTGCCGCCTCCAATTGAAAGAATTCGGTTGTCGCGAGCGAGTCTTTCGACCTTTGATTCGCGCATATAGCCCATGCCGCCAAATATTTGCACTGCGTCATAGGTGATTTTGTCGCTGGTTTGCGTCGCGAAATTCTTTGCCATTGAGATTTCTTTTATTACTGATTTACCCTCTTGCATTGCCGCGGCTAGCGAGTATGTAAAGGTTTTGCTTGCTTCAAGCGCTGTCGCCATCTCGGCGAGCTTGTGCTTGGTGACTTGGAACTTACCAATCGGTCTACCAAATGCACTTCTCTCTTTAACGTACTTTAGTGACTCTTCTAGAGCTAGTTCTGCGGTCATGTTTGCCATAACGCAGAGGCTAAGACGCTCCATCTCGAAGTTGGACATTATCGCGATAAAACCAGAGTTTTCTGGTCCGATGAGGTTTTCCGCTGGTACGCGAACATCATCGAAGAATAGCTCAGCCGTATCGCTGGCCCACCAGCCAGTTTTTTTAAGGTTTTTGCCCCGGCTGAATCCGGGGGTGTCGCGCTCTATCAATAGTAAGCTGATACCGCCGTAGCCATCGCCGCCTGTGCGCACGGCGACGGTATAGTAATCCGCTCTATGACCGCTGGTTATAAATGTTTTTGAACCATTAACAATGTAATGGTCGCCATCTTTCACGGCGCGAGTCTTGATGTTCGCGACATCAGAGCCGCCTGAAGGCTCAGTGATGGCAAGTGCAATGATTTTCTCGCCACTAATTACTTTGGGTATCACTTTCTCTTTCAGCGTTTTGGATCCCCATTTAGCTATTGGGGGGAGTCCGATATCAATCGATCCTAGGCTTGCCACAAGACCGCCCGAAGTTGAGCGCATGAGCTCTTCGGATGCCGCTACCTTACAAAAAAT
>NZ_LWFT01001164.1:0-556 GCF_001635105.1 Oleiphilus sp. HI0079 | reverse complement strand
GCAGGGTCGTTATGTCGACCTGATAGAGATCGATGCCGCGTCGCGCACCAAAGTAGAAGACATGCGCGAACTCCTTGAAAATGTCCAATATGCGCCAACGCAAGGGCGTTTTAAGATCTACCTGATAGACGAAGTACACATGCTTTCTGGGCACAGTTTTAATGCCTTGCTTAAAACGCTTGAAGAGCCGCCAGAGCATGTAAAGTTTCTGTTCGCAACGACCGACCCACAAAAGCTACCAATAACGATTCTCTCACGCTGCCTTCAGTTTAACCTGAAGAATATGACTCCGGAGAAGATCGTCAGTCACCTTAAATTTGTGCTTTCTCAAGAGCAGGTTCAGTCAGAAGAGGCTGCTTTGTGGGCGCTTGCTCGCGGCGCTGATGGCAGTATGCGAGACGCGTTGAGTCTTACTGATCAGGCCATTGCATATACGCAAGGAGACCTCCAGGAAGCGCCGGTCAGCGCGATGCTGGGTACCGTTGATCAGAAAAAGGTCTACCGACTTTTGAATATGCTTGTCGCACGTGACCCAAAAGCGTTACTGAATGTGGTG
>NZ_LWFT01001163.1:0-778 GCF_001635105.1 Oleiphilus sp. HI0079 | reverse complement strand
CTTAGGGTCGCCTTTTTTCGTTATAGTCCCTTGCTCCACAGATAGAGCGTTCATTTCTGAAGGCTGACTGATTTTATACGGCCTATACCTGAAACAAATGGTCAACTGGCTTGAAGCTAGGTTTTGAGACCCTATAATTCCCGCATCCAGTTTTTTTCCTAGGTTATTGACTGATATGACAGAGCTTCCAGATATTTATAACGATATTGATACAGTTTTAGCAAAAGACGGGTTCGCAATTTCGAATGACGGGGTGTGGTATCACGGTACGTCATCAGCTTTGGTTGATTCGATCAACGCGAGCGGCCTAAATCGATCCGGCGATCAAGCATTCAATCAAGCGGCTAAGAGCACAATGGCTACCATTGGGAATAATTACACAGAGCAACGCGAGCCAGTATTTCTGACTCAGAGCAAGGCGCTTGCTTATTTTTGGGCAGAGCAATGTGTTAAGCGCAGAAGTGTGCGCTTTGAAGGTGATGAGCGCCCTGTAGTTCTGGCTGTTTCTTTGGATGAGGATACGTCAAAGAAAGTGCGTCCAGACGTTGGTGCTGCCGGCCTCCTTATGATTAAAGAAGGAGAGGCATTTATGATTTACCTAGCGAAACTTTATGAGCAGGCTGGCCTTGATGCTCTCGATATTGACCTTATGAAAGCCGAGCGCGAAGAGTACTTGAATAAGCTGGGAATGGCATACATAGACAGTGATATTCCCGCTAGTATGGTCGCGGAGCTTGTTTAATGCGATCTCACGTTGAAGCTGGGTTCTATTTCTTTT
>NZ_LWFT01001162.1:0-939 GCF_001635105.1 Oleiphilus sp. HI0079 | reverse complement strand
AGCTGATGAGAGTGTCTGGTGCGTATTGGCGTGGTGATTCTGATAATAAGCAGTTACAGCGTATCTACGGCACGGCCTTTGCCGACAAAAAGCAGCTAAAGCAGCATTTGAATCGCCTTGCTGAGGCTGAAAAGCGTGATCATCGAAAGATTGGTAAAAAACTAAACCTATTTCATATGCAGGATGAGGCGCCAGGAATGGTGTTCTGGCACGATAAGGGTTGGAGTATTTATCAGACAATCGAATCGTACATGCGCATTAAGCAGCGACAGTACGACTATAAAGAGATCAAGACACCGCAGGTTGTTGATCGTACTCTATGGGAGCGTTCCGGTCATTGGGATAAGTTCAGTGAGCAGATGTTTACAACGCATTCTGAGAATAGTGATTTTGCGATTAAGCCAATGAACTGCCCATGTCACGTGCAGGTATTCAATCAGGGGCTAAAAAGCTACAAAGAATTGCCGTTGCGTCTCGCGGAGTTTGGCTCTTGTCACCGTAACGAGGCAAGCGGTGCTTTGCACGGTATTATGCGCGTACGGGGTTTTACCCAGGATGATGCGCATATTTTCTGTACGGAAGAACAGATTCAGGCGGAGGTCGCTGATTTCATAGACATGTTGCATGAGGTCTATGAAGATTTTGGATTTACTGAGATTCTTTACAAGCTATCAACGCGCCCTGAAGAGCGGGTCGGAAGCGACGAAGTTTGGGATAAGGCAGAGGATGCGCTTGCGAAAGCCTTGGATGCAAAAGATCTGAAATGGGATTTGCTGCCAGGAGAGGGTGCATTTTATGGTCCGAAAATAGAGTTTTCGTTGAAAGACTGTATTGGCCGAGTTTGGCAATGTGGAACGATTCAGGTCGATTTTTCGATGCCTGGTCGCCTAGGGGCGCAATATGTTAGCGATGAACAAGACCGCAAAACCCCTGTTATGC
>NZ_LWFT01001161.1:0-38576 GCF_001635105.1 Oleiphilus sp. HI0079 | reverse complement strand
ACTTCCGCCGCTAAAAGGTGTTTTGTTTGTGTTTAGATCCAAACCGCTTTTAAAGTCAAAGTATTCATTGAGCGTGTTCACGCTGATATGTGCCGCCATTGCACCAATAAGAACGAGCGCAAAGTCCACATTCGAGAAAACAGCCTGTTCCGCGAACGCGATACTCGCACCTAAAAAAACACAGGCAGGAGTGAGGATTAAAAAAGGTGGCCGTGTTGCTTGAAGTACAGCAGTGCGGTTCATGCTTATTGCTCGCTTGTCGCTTAGGGACAGTTAATTGGATGATGCTTGCAGATTAAAACGAGTGGCTAATGCGACATTAAGAATTAATCTGCGAGATAAGTTCTCGACTGTCAATGGTGTGTTTTAGCATACCGATGGTAGGTAAGTGCCATAACGAAGCAGATCATTGCAGGTAAAAACAACGCCATAAACTGAAGCTGCTTGAATATCAGTGTGCCCGCTGTGCCGCCGAGTATGAAACCAGCAATAATAAACAAGAAGAGTTTGGCTTTGCGCTTGTCGAGGGATTCGCCTCGGGCAAGTGCACCAAGCATAATGCCTAGGTCGGTAAAAATGCCCGTTACATGCGTGGTACGAACGATCGCACCGCTGTAGGTTGTTGCCAGAGCGTTTTGTAAGCCACATGCAGCTGAGGCAAAAAAATGCCCGTAGAACGAACCTGAGGTCAAAAACCACAAGGCGAGCAAAAGTAGCAATGCTTCAATGATAAGCGCAGTGTCATAGTGCCTGCCGAGTTCTAAGTTCGCCCCGTGCAACAGAAAGCCAGCAATAGATGACCCAACTAGAAACGCCACAATCACGCCAGTGAGATGCATCGTATTCTGTAATGAAGCGTCGAGGAAACTCGTGCCAAGCAGCGTTGCTGTGCCGGATAAGTGAGATACAGATTGGTGATCAAAGCTGAGTAAGCCAATGGCGTTTACAAAGCCTGCAACGAATGCCAGTACAAATGCACCAATCTCAACCCATTTTGGTAACTGTGCAATCAATGTGCGATCCGGCCTCTGTGTGCGGTCAGTCGGTGGGATGAATGGTTTTGATGGTACTCAGCGCATTATGTGTTCAAAATTGCCCGCCTGCAATGCAGTTGGTGCGATTTCAGTGTCCGTCAGCCCTGTTTTTGGTTAGCGGCAGCATGCTTTTCTAAGTGCGTTTACTGGGTCGGTGTCAGGTTGCATCCCGTTTAACTCGTGGATGCTTTCCAATCTGTTATCAGCGATAGAAAAGGCATAGGCTGATAGGTAGCTTCCACTGCCTACTGTTCGGCTGATAACAATGAGTTCCGATAGTTGATCACCGTTAATATCGGCAAGCGTTGCTGTTTCGATCGCACCATCGCGCGCCATAATCAGGCCGTCAAGAAAGAAGGTTGTTTCATCTCCTTTAGCCCCAGCATCGTACAGCCTAACGCTGAAGCTGCCGATAGAGCGCGCCTCTCGCTCGCCTTCGGCAATCAGCAGAGTCTGGCCGGTTTGGAATGTTAGCTGCTTAATGAAGCGGTCACTGTCTCCAGCATACGAGACACCTGAAAAAGACACGGCAACGACGAATATCACGAGTCTTATTAACATTGTTTTTTCCGGGAAAAGGGTACTTGATACAAATAGAACGGCCTTTTAGGAAGTTCTTTTAGAAAAAACTCAGGTTTCTTGGCCGACGCTATTTAAGTGAATTTTAATTGGGCGACCCGAAGACGCACGGATCTTGGTTTGCTCAAACGTAGGCGGGCCGAACCGGCCTTTAGCGTTGTTAGAAAAGCCCACTAGCTCAGTCGGGATGCCGATAAAGTTGGTATTGAGCTTCCCATCCTGATCCTCATCGTAGAACACGCTCACAGAGTACAGTGCGTCATCCAAACCTGAAAGTTGAAACGAAGCCTTGCCCTTCGCATCCACGTTTTGTCGCAGCGAAACAAGAGGTTTCTTTAAATGGTGCGTTGCGGAGTCAAACAACGACAAAACGATTTGGCCTGAAGACGGCTTAGCCCCGACCACCTCAACCCTCAAGGTGATATCGTCGCTCGCGAAGGTAAGGCTTGAGCCAAGGATCGAGGCAAAAACCAATGAGACGAACAACCCGGGTGCTCTCAGAAAATGCTTGATCATGGCTAACGCTCCGGTCATTTGATGATTAGAGAGTAGTCCAAATAATCAGAACGTTTGTGTTGGTCTAGCTGAATGTGACGTGGTCTGACGAATCTAGATGCCCACTATCACAAAGTTACTGCTTACAAAGACGGTTAAAGCCGGCTGTTTTAGCGGCTTTCACTACTTGTCCTACCGATCCCGCACCTGCATAGCTAACGATGACACGGGTTTTGGTCAGGTTCACTCGCATGGTTGCCGAGGTGTACACCAACTTAAGGTCGTACTCGCGTTTGGACTCATACCAACCGGTCGTATTGTTGTTAAACCAACCCCAAAGCGCATCATACTCGGTGCTGCCGCGGGCAACTTGTTTACCGCAGAACTCAAATTCTGGCGGCATGATATCGGTGAAATTGATGGTTCCATAGGCCGAAGCATAAGCACTATGCAGTAGGGCGGAACTTGCAACAAGAAAGACGATGATGAGTCGCATACAAACATTCTCTTATTTTTGGATGTCGCTTGATACTTAAGGTGTTTTAAAGGGCTCACTCACTGAGCCCGACCATTCTAACCAGAACAGCGAATTGTTCGCCATGCGCTCTGTCTGATTTTGTGCCTATCGATTTTTATACTGGGTTGGACAATAAGCTCTGGCGACATCTGGCGAGCGAAATGCCGTAAATTTGGTTTTTCTTCCGGATACCCGCTTGCGCCATAATTTAAATGAGTTCGGCTTTAAATTGCGGCGCATCAACCGGATGACGCTGGACTCATCGATATCGAATTGCTGCTTTATCGCCTCAAAAGGTGTTCTGTCTTCCCAAGCCATTTCAATGATTCTCGAGACCTCGTCCGTATTAAATTGCATTGTTTATCCGCCTGTACTGTCGCAATACCCTGATATGCTTTATGTACGAACAACCCTGCTTGAAGGTTCTTTCTGCTTTTTCGCGATCGATGATCCAAATTAGTCTTTACAGTGTAAATATATCGGGCGTATGCTCACAGTAACTAAGTATTGATTTGGACCGCTCATGACTCACAAGCAAAACACTTCCTCTCCCTCACCCAGTGCATTACGGATCGGCACGCGTTATAGGCCACGACGTGTTCAAGGCGACTTTGATGCGATTGTTATTGGTTCTGGTATCGGTGGCCTAACCACGGCGGCCATCATGTCAAAAGCGGGTAAACGCGTTCTGGTCTTAGAGCAACATTACACAGCGGGCGGCTATACCCATAGTTATGCTCGTAACGGTTATGAGTGGGATGTAGGCGTGCACTACATTGGTGAGATGGGGAGCCGATTATCCACTATGCGCCAAGTGTTTGATTACATCACGGACGGAGAGCTAAAGTGGGCCGCGATGGACGAAGCCTATGATCGCTTCTCCTTTGGCGACGAGACCTTTACCTTGAGGGCGGGCCGTAAGAACTTCTTGAACGACTTAAGTCAGGCCTTTCCGAATGAGAAGAAAGCCATAAAGCGTTATCTCTCTATGCTGGATAGCGTCAGTCGACTTATGCCCTTGTACTCAGCCGACAAGCTTTTGCCTGAGGGGCTTGCGGAGAAAAGCAGGGGCCTTAAGAACATGCTTTTGCCCGATTACTTTAAAAAAACAACCTACGATGTACTGCGAGGTCTGACCAGCGACGCACGTTTGATATCTGTGCTCACCGGGCAAATGGGGGATTGTGGTCTACCGCCAAAAGAGTCGAGTTTTATCATTCATGCACTGATCGCTCGGCACTATTTAAATGGTGGCTATTACCCGATTGGAGGGGCATCCAAAATTGCTGAGACAATCCTGCCGGTCATTCAGCGCAGCGGAGGTGAGGTCTTCACCTACGCCAACGTTACTCGGATCGTCATTGAAAGCACGAAGGTCGTGGGCGTTCAAATGGCCGATGGCACTGTGATTAAAGCGCCGCAGGTGATCAGCAACGCGGGTGTTCGAAATACATTTGGCAAATTAGTTGAGCCAGAGCTGGCGAGGGAGTTTGGCTACGCTAGCGATCTGCAAACGGTCACGCCTTCTTTGGCCCACTTAGGTATTTATATTGGGCTTAAAGGCACGCCCAAAGAGCTAAAGCTCCCTAAGACGAATTATTGGCTCTATCCAAGTCATGATGCGCAAGCAAACTTTGCGGCATTTGATGCCGACAAAAACGCGCCGTTCCCGCTTACGTATATATCGTTTCCTTCGGCCAAAGACCCGTCTTGGTCGGAGCGTTACCCTAATAAATCCACGATCGAAATTGTCGCGCCTTGTCCCTACAAGTACTTTGAAGCATGGAAGGATATGCCATGGGGTCAGAGAGGTGACGAGTATGACGCGCTTAAAGCCGAATTTGGTGCGCGCTTGATGGAGCAGCTATATAACGAGATGCCTAACTTGCGCGGTAAAGTCGATTACTTTGAGGTGTCTACACCGTTGTCGACCGACTACTTCTGTGCTTATTCTCGTGGAGAGTTATATGGCTTAGAACACGGCCCAGAGCGCTTTCAGCAAACATGGTTGCGTCCAAAGACCCGCATTGCAGGGTTGTATCTAACCGGGCAAGACGTTCTGTCGTGTGGTGTTGGTGGCGCGATGATGGGCGGCGTCCTCTCTGCCGCCAGCGTGCTTGGGCTCCAATCGCTCAACTTGCTTCCGTTTATGGCGCGCTTTAAAACCGACAGAAATACCGCTCAGGAGGGTGGTGCGGTAAACGCATGACGCGACGCGGTCGATCCACAGTTTCGAGCTTAACGGATAAGATCAAGAACGGGCTTGAACTCCGGTGCCCGACAGTCCTTGATCAGTTCGTACAAGCACATCTCTAGGCCTGTCAGCTCAATGCCATGTCGTGTGAGCTTGTCTAGGCCCAATTGTTTATTGCTTGTTAATCGGGACGATACGCAATCGCGCACAACTTCCACCTTGTAGCCAAGTTTTGCCAGCCCTCTGGCTGTTTGATAAACACAAATATGCGCCTCAATACCGCATATTAACCATGTGTCTACGTCATACGATTTGACGGCCTCGACAAAGGCCGGTTCTTCGCAGGCACTAAAAGAAAATTTGGCGATACGCGGCACTGTGTCTAATAGCGTGTTGAGTTCATCAACAGTCGGTCCAAGTTTTTCGGGGTTCTGTTCAAGTTGAATGATTGAAAGCCCGAGCACTTGAGCGCCCTTGATCAGCTTAGAGCAATTTGAAATGAGCGCCTCGCTTTCATGAACGATGCGCGCGAGCTTACCTTGAATATCAACGACAATAAGACCTGTGGTTTGCCTTGTAAGCATTTAGTTTACGCTCTCGTTCAGTATGCGCCTTGTGAATAGGTGAGCTCGTAGCTATGCGAATATACTTCGAAAATTAGACCAAATGGATCTTCTACATAACACATCTTATAAGGCTTCTCGCCAGGATAGTATTCTCGAATCGGCATGCGTTGTTTGCCACCATGCTCGACTATCTTGGCAACTAAGCCTTCAATGTCTGGATCTTGCACGCAGAAATGAAAGGTGCTGGTTTTCCAGTACTCGAAGTCTTTGGGTGTTTCATTGTTCTTAAATTCGAACATCTCAACGCCGATCTTATCGCCCGTCGACATATGCGCAATTTTAAATGAACCCCAGCCAGTGCCGAATACATCAATACACATTTGTCCGATCGCGGTTTCCGATTCCTCGGTGATGACGGTCGGCTCCATAATGTGATACCAACCCATTACATCGCTATAAAATTTGGCCGCCTTCTCGACGTCAGGAACGGATATGCCGATATGTGAAAACGTTCTTGGATAGGTGTTCATTGTAACCCTCTTAGTGTCCTACTTGGCTTGCGACTATGGGCTAGTGCTTAACTCTGAGCCCCTAGCGGATAGTTGCTAGGCAAGATAGGTTTTTTCGTACGGTCGTTTCTCGAATAAACTCTAGTCATGATACGTCGTTAAGCAAGTGTCGCATTGTGCTTCTCCAGAGAGCCCATACCACTCAGGTTTGATCATCGGGCGTATCGTAAACGAATTAGGGAGGGTATCGTCGTATAGCGGCATCACTCGGTAATCGAGGCGCATGAATGCGCTTAACGGATCATCGAAATACCGTCGATTTCGGTCACGCTATTGGCATTGGCTCGATCAATTATTTTTATAATAACCGATTGAATGGCTTCATCTTCTCTCGCGTCATGGTCGCTCGAAAGCTTCTGCTCTTGAGGTTCTGCGCCTTCTTCAAGAGTGAATGAGATAACTACTTCGCTCGCCCTATCTGAGGTGCGACCGAAGTACTGTATTGAGATCAGAGGGTAGCCCTTAAAGCCTTTCTTCACTTGTTTTGCGATACGTTTTTTCGCTTTGTCCACATTCATTCGTTGGTCCTTTTGTTGGCTCAGATTCTTTTTTAGAAAGAGGCAAATAGCTTACACAAGCCTTGAAGAAAGACCGTAAGTAAGGCCATAAGTAAGGCTTAATGAAAGTACGCTTTATGTATCAGAATATCTCCCGACATTGGACGCGCTTTCGTGTGCTCCAACTAACATCCCATCAATTAGACAGACTAGCAAGCCAGACAAGACGATTGGCAGAGGGGGTATTTATGAATTGCTGAAAAGGCTTAGCAAGTGATTCAATTAAGCGTTATTTGCCGACACCTTGCGCTGTGCCCTCTTATTTAAAGAGGACTTACCTTGGCTTTTCTCCTTCGGTTAGCATCGCCATGTATTTCAGAAAGCGCCTTTGTCGGGTCTCTGCCTTTTTTGCGCTTGTTAGTCCGTAAGCGATGACGTAGCGACTCGATTTACTCAGTGTGGCATAAAACTGTTGAGCTTGCGGCTCATCATTAAGAGCGGCTATAAAATCCTCTGGCACTTCAATCTCACTGGCGACATACGCCTTGTCCCAGCGGCCATCCGCTTTTGCTGCGTGAATCTCGGCTAGCCCTGCTATTTGCATCCGGCCGTCGCGTATTAGACGCTCAGCATGTTCGGTATTTCGTTTGGACCACGTGCTGTTTTTTATTCTGGGGGTGATGCGTTGCAGGTAGGCTTGATCGTCTAGGGATTTTTTGATGCCATCAATCCAGCCCCAGCATAATGACTCGATGACCACGTCATCCCAAGTGACACTTTCAATGCCGGTACCTTTTTTGAATATCTTCACCCACAGCTCTCGCTCGCTGTCGTGATTTTCCTCGAGCCATTGGGCGAGATCGTTCGGAGTTGCAAAGGTGACGATACGCGCGGGATTCGGATCAGGCATAGTTTGATTTTTTAGATTATGAAGAGTGGGCAAGCCAACCTAAGCGCTACTATTACCATTAGCACCACCATTACCACCACCATTGGCGCTTAACAAAAGGCCTGTTTGGATCTTTGCGATTACGGATATCCATGATACGCCAGTTTTTACTCACAAGCTGCGCGATTTGGTAGATGGTTTCGCGCGCTAGTAATGTGCGCGTAGAGCCATTCCAACTTTTTTGATTGGTAAACTTGATGGCCGCGGTAGCATCGGGCGATCGCGCCTTCAGCGTTTCTGCCATGGCCAATGCTTCAGCCATTGGGTCTTCGACAACGCGTGTTACTAGACCGTATTCGAGCGCTTTGTCAGCTTTAATGGGGTCGCCCGTCATGATGAGCTCGTTCGCAATGTCTTGCGAGATCGTACTCCGAATCGTTTGCAGCCCCGCCATGTCAGGGACCATGCCCCATTTTGCTTCCATAATCGCCAGCTCGGTATCCGGTCGCGCATAGCGCATGTCGGCACCTAAGGCTAAAGTCATCGCCATACCGTAGCTAATGCCATGCATCACGCAGATCACTGGCACTGGCAGGCGATGCCAGCCAATGCAAAAACGTTGCGCCATGTTGGTACCAAAGGGGTTTAGCTTCCAGCCGATTTTTGCAAACTGAATGGGCTGGCCCATGATGCTTTTAATGTCGATACCAGAGCTAAAGTGCTCACCCTTGCCAGAGATAATAACAACGCGAATGTCTCGGTCTTTTTTGATGATCTTTTGTACATTCACAATGTCGCACATCAGGTCGAAATTAAACGCATTGAACTTTTCTGGTCGGTTGAGAATAACGTGCGCGATGCCGTCTTCGACCTTGTAAATGATATGTTTAAAATCCATGGCTTTGACCTTTTGTTAACGCTGGTTGTCGTACGTTTTTATCTTTTGATCTGAAAGACAGTGAGAGTGAGGTTTCAGCCCTCACTCTCTATCACTCTCACTCTCACTCCGCGCTAGCAACTACAGTTCTAACTACAGTTCTAACTGCAGCTCTAACTACAGCTCTGCTGCGAGTTCTGCGCCTTGTTTAATCGCGCGCTTGGCATCCAATTCACCGGCAAACTCAGCACCACCAATGAGGTGGAAGTTCGTCGTTGGTGAATCCTCAGTGTAAAGCTCTTTGCGCGACTCTTGCCCTGCACAGATAACGATATGATCGACATCGAGCACGCGCTGTTCGCCATCCACAGTGATGTGTAAGCCTGCATCGTCAATCTTGTCGTAGCTTACTCCGCCGAGCATTTCGACGTCTTTCATTTTTAACACCGCACGGTGTACCCAGCCCGAAGTCTTGTTTAATCCTGCGCCTAGCGGGCTCTTCTTGCGCTGAAGTAAGTAGACTTCACGCGCTGGTGCATGTGGTTTTTTCTCGACTAGCTGGCCTGGGTTAGTGCTGTTGAAATCAACACCCCATTCTTCGCTCCACTCTTCTACCGTTTGTGGGCGTGGCGTGCTGTCTGCCTTGGCACCCGGATGAACAAGGAGTTCAGCAACATCAAAACCGATACCACCGGCACCGATCACCGCGACTTTGTCACCCACTTCTGCACCGGTAAGTACATCAAGGTAGGACAATACTTTCTTGTGCTCGATGCCTTCGATAGGTGGTTTACGTGGGTTGATACCCGTCGCGACGATGACTTCGTCATAACCTGCTTTTTCTAGATACTCTGCATCAACCTTGGTATTTAGCTTCAGTTTAACGCCTGAAACCTCAACACGACGACCGTAGTATTTGATCATCTCATAGAATTCTTCTTTACCCGGAATCTGCTTGGCGTAGTTGAACTGGCCGCCAATTTCGCTCGCCATATCGTATAGCGTGACGTCATGGCCTCGCTCGGCCGCCACAGTAGATGCGGAAAGCCCCGCCGGGCCGGAACCAATTACCGCAACCTTCTTCTTGTTGGTCACAGGAATATAAACGAGCTCCGTCTCATGGCAGGCTTGTGGGTTCACCAAACAAGAGGCGCGCTTCATCTCAAAGGTATGATCAAGACAGGCTTGGTTGCATGCGATACAAATGTTGATCTCATCCGCTCGACCTTCCGCCGCTTTGTTCACAAAGTGCGGATCCGCCAAAAACGGACGCGCCATTGAAACCAAGTCTGCATCACCCGTGGCAATAATGTCTTCGGCCACGTCTGGCGTGTTAATGCGGTTAGAGGCACATACCGGAATTGACAGCTCTTTCTTCACACGTGCGGTTGCTTCACGGAAGGCCGCTCGCGGCACAGAGGTCACAATGGTCGGAACACGTGCTTCGTGCCAGCCAATGCCCGTATTCATAATGGTTACGCCAGCTGCTTCCAGTGCTTTTGCGGTCTGGACGATTTCATCCGCCGTCATGCCGCCTTCTACAAGCTCCATCATCGACATACGGAACAAGATAATAAACTTGTCACCAACGGCTTTGCGCATTTCTTTGACTATCTCAACAGGGAAGCGCATGCGGTTTTCAATGCTGCCGCCCCAATGGTCTTTCCGCTGATTTACATGCGGCGCCATAAATTGGTTGATCAAGTAGCCTTCGCTTCCCATCACCTCAACGCCGTCATAGTTGGCTAGCTTTGCTAAGCGTGCGGTTTTAGCAAAGTCTTTGATCGTTGAGCGAATTTGCTTGTCCGACATGGCTTTCGGCTTAAACGGATTGATCGGCGCTTTTTTGGCGGAAGCGGAATGCGAAAATGGGTGGTAGCTGTAGCGGCCTGCGTGCAGAATTTGCAAAGCGATTTTGCCACCTTCTTTATGCACCGCGCTGGTCACTTTACGGTGGTTAGGAATGTCTAGGTAGCTGTTGAACAAACCCGCAGTTGGGTAAAACCAACCGCGCTTGTTTGGGTTGTAGCCGCCAGTAATCACCAAAGCTGCGCCACCTTTTGCACGTTCTGCAAAGTACGCGGCGAGTTTATCCATTTGCCAGAAACGGTCTTCGAGGCCCGTGTGCATTGAGCCCATGATGACGCGGTTTTTCAAAGTGGTGAATCCGAGATCTAAAGGTTCCATCGTGTGTGGATATGGTTGATTGCTCATACGGCCTAACCTCATAAAAAAATAAATGGCTTACTAAATAACTTGACGGCGTCAAGATAACAGTTATTTTGACAGTGTCAAGATTGCTTTGTTATCTTCCGAGCTATGAAAAAGACCATGAGCAAAAGTAATAAAAAATATCACCATCAAGATCTACGCAACACTTTGCTAGAAAATGCTGAGCAGCTCATGAGTGAGCGCGGTATCGCAGGCCTAACATTGCGCGAACTCGCAGAGCGTTCGGACGTCTCTCGACAAGCGCCTTATCATCACTTCTCGTCTAAGCATGCTTTGCTGTGTGCGGTTGCTGAGCGTTCTTTTGATGATCTGAACAACTTGCTTGATCAAGCGGGCATCAATGACGCCACATCCATCCAAGAACGCTTAAAGGACTATGTGATTGCCTATGTGCGTTACGCGGCTGAGAACCCCGAGAAGTATGAGCTCATGTTTGGCGCGGTGACCTGGCGCAACGAGCCTTCGGCGGAACTTACGGAAAAAGGCCATGCGACCTTTCGCCGCTACACCAACATTATTCGACAGTTCAAAGAACATGGCGACATGCCGCCTTACTTTGACGAAACCCGCATGTCGCAAATCACCTGGGCGACACTTCATGGTTTGTGCAAACTGAAGACCGATGGCGTATTTGTCAGCCTAGAGGCTGTCGAAGAGATGTCGCTATATGCTGCGGAGATGATTCTGTCTGTACTCAAAGGTAAGTAGTTGAGAGGCAAATAGAGTAAAGCGTAGTCGTTAAAGGCTAGCGCGTTAACAGCGCCCAAATTCCTGCAATACCGTCTTCTATGAGCACCGAGATAGTAAAGGGAATGACCAGACCGACAGCAAGCGCATAGCCAACCACCGGTGAGGCGTGCGCACTCAAACCTCCAATCACGGCAACTAGAGCCGTAAAGCCAATCTGGGCAGGGCTAGGTTTTATGAGTTTGTCATTTCGGAACAAAAGTTGATCGCTTTAATAAATGTAGTGATCTTTCTTCATGCGCACGCACCATGACTCGGAAACGCCCAGAACCGCCAACGCCTTCTCTATGAGCTCATTAGGGGTGGCATATTTAGTCTTCAGGCGTTCCGATAAATCGATAAATAGCCGCGCCAATGGCACCACCAATAATTGGTGCTACCCAAAAAAGCCAAAGCTGTGCGGTGGCCCAATCGCCAACATAAAGTGCCACACCTGTGCTTCGTGCTGGGTTGACCGAGGTGTTCGTCACAGGGATGCTAATCAGGTGTATCAGAGTCAAACCCAATCCAATGGCGATCGGTGCAAAGCCGGCTGGCGCGCGTTGATCGGTCGCACCCAAAATAATCAGAACGAACATCATCGTCATGACGACCTCGGTAATCAACGCCGCTTGCATGGTGTATCCGCCCGGAGAATGCTCGCCATAACCATTGGATGCGAAGCCGCCTGCCACATCAAAACCAGATTGCCCGGAAGCGATGAGGTACAGCACACCTCCCGCTAAAATGCCGCCAAGCACTTGCGCAGCAATATAAGGGGCAAGATCCTTTGCAGGAAAACGTCCGCCCACCCATAGCCCGACCGAAACAGCAGGGTTTAAATGGCAGCCCGAAATGTGTCCGATTGCATAGGCCATTGTTAATACGGTAAGACCAAAGGCCAGCGATACACCTAATAGTCCAATGCCCACGTCTGGAAACGCCGCAGCGAGTACAGCGCTGCCGCACCCGCCCAGAACCAACCAAAATGTGCCTATGAGTTCAGCCGCATATCTCTTCATTGTATTCTCCGATCCAGTTAGTAAATTCTACCTAAGGCTTAAAATAGGGCGCCAATTAGGTAGTCTTGCTCGCTTGCATATTTGTAAGCTAATACACGCGCCATACTGCATAACTGAATCATCAGCCAATAGCGGATAACGTACAGAATCAAAAAAGGCTACCGAAGCAGCCCGTTTATCTTGTTACTTTTTAGAGACATGCGCAACGTCATTTAACGTTCATGTGTTGACTCCGTTTTTATCTCTGGACGTGATCAACGGAGCCGAAAAAACATGAGCTCGCCACTGTCTAGGGCGCTATGTTCACCCGGTTTGCTGGCGTATAGCCAACATCAACCGAGCCAATCTATGGCGTCTTTAAGCCGATGCACCGTTAGACCGAGTTTGTCCCACGAGCAGTAGGTTGATGTCGCCTTTCACTTTGAAACTCATAATCAGCAGATAAGCACTTAGGAAAAACGCCCCGCCAAGAAAACCAGCGAGCCCCAAGATGAGTCCAACCGGCTTAAAATGATGACGCCATGCCAGCCAAAGGGCCGACAAAGCCAAAAAGCACATAAAGTCGAGATTGAATTGCCCAGGCCATGCCACTTTTGCGATGTCTCCGAAAAACACGGGTAACAATCCCAAGCCATGGTTTGAAACAACAATCGCTGTATAGGCAGCAATCACGATAAATATCGTAGCCAGTAATAGTCGAAATGCGGTCATCATTGTCTCCTAGAACGTTTAAAACGATGTATCTGATTGCTAGGGCAGCTTATTAGTTTTTGGTGTGTTTCTTCACCGACATGGTGGTCCATGCTGGAAGCTCTTGTTCAAAACTGACACTACTCGCGATTAAGTCGTGTGGCAGCGCGATATTCGCAACGGTCATATGCATCTCACCTGGCCATTTGCTAGAGCGAAAGAACATGCGTGTGCCGCAGTCCGTACAAAATCCCCGTTCTGATTCTTGGGATGATTGGTACCACCGTAGTGAAGCGCTGCCGGCATCTACCGTAAAGTGCGCGCTCTTTACACCAACCCACGTGACGGCAGATGCTCCATGCGCCTGTCGGCAAGACGCACAAACGCAATCGGCCACGAACAGCGCAGGCCCGGTGAAAGAGAATTGCACCACGCCACACATGCATGATCCTTGATATGGCTTGTTCATGTCCGATAACTCCTGCTTCAAGTATGCACAACATGTTTGGGTTTAAACTGAACTGTGCTTTTGCGGCTCATCTTCCAGATAACCATGCCTTGATTTGCTATGCGTCCGTATCAGACCAAACCGCTAATTCATTGCCGCTGGGCTCAATGAAATGAAAACGCTTGCCACCGGGAAAAGCAAAAATGGGCTTAGAAATTACGCCGCCCGCCAATTGAATCTTGCGTAAGGTTTGCTGCAAGTCGGAACTGTAAAATACCACTAAAGCTGCACCGTTTTCTGGTATCGGTTTGCTGTCAGCCTTATAGAAACCGCCATCCAACCCTTGCCCAGAAAAAGCTGTGTAGTCAGAGCCAAAGTCCTCAAACGTCCAGTTGAATACCTCGTAGAAGAAGTTCTTTGTGGCGTTCAGGTTCACAGCTGGAAATTCAACATAGTTTATCTTCTCATGCTCGTTCATGATGTTTCCTCGGAATAGCGCAACTTGTTGGCGATGGTTGATAAACTGGTTATGCGGGCTTACAATGCGTACATATTTACGTACATGTACAGGAGATGATTTATGGAGAGCATAAGCTACACAGCTGCCAGAAGCAACCTTGCTAAAACAATGGAGCAAGTTTGTGATGACCACGCACCAATTGCAATTACCCGCAAGGGAGAAGGCGCCGTAGTTATGATTTCTATGGATGACTACCAAGCGCTTGAAGAAACAGCCTACTTGTTGCGAAGCCCCAAAAACACTAAACGACTGATTGAATCTATTGCTGAACTCGAAGCTGGGAAAGGCCAAGAAAAGGAATTGATTGAGTGAAGCTAATTTTTGCAGAAAAAGCATGGGAAGATTATCTATACTGGCAGAAAACAGATAAGAAGATATTGAAACGAATTAATACGCTTATTAATGAAATTAAGCGAGACCCTTTCGAAGGCGTTGGTAAACCAGAGCCACTTAAACATGCCCTGTCTGGTTACTGGTCTAGACGCATTAACGATGAGCACAGAATTGTTTACAAAGTTAATGATGACTCCCTTCTTATCGCTCAACTACGCTACCACTACTAGCGCATAACAGTGTGTTTAACGAACCTTCCGGTCCGCTAAACACTTTTTATGCATTTTCGCTTGCCCCTGATTTTGTTGCAAAAGTAAGCGGTAGAAACATGAACACCACCAGTGCCCAAGTATATAAAAAAACACCTATTAACCCGTGCACGAATGTTACTGCAAACGCCACTTTTGTTAGGCGATCAGAAAAGAACAAAACCGCGCAAAATATACAAATGAATATTGAAACGAGAGTATAAATAAATAACCAAGAACCAGCTTGGGATGGCGAAATAGCAAACAGAAAAGCCTGCTTTGCTTACTCGATTGACGATAAGCAGTCAGGTTTTACGCCGAACAAATAGACCCACCAAATAGCGGTAAACGCACCACTCGCGATGAGGCTAAATAAGCCAGCTCCTTTATTACTCATAACTTCCCTTAGAGCGTATAACGCCGCTATAAAGGGCAGACAATGAGCAGCATTGGCTGTCCAGCCCAACGCTTGGTTATATTTCTACTACGCAGCTTCAAAAGAAACTGAGTGCACATTGCCCAAATTAATATTTTGCTTTGCCTGCCAAAGGTCGTAGTTATCTTGCATTGCAAGCCAACTCTCAGGAGTGCGGCCGACAGCTTTTGACAGCCTCAAAGCCATTTCAGGCGTAACACCGCTTTGCCCCTTTAGAATACGATTTAGAGTAGATGATGCCACATCTAATTGTTTAGCAAGAAAGCGACAGCTATAACCGAAAGGCTCTAGATATGTAGCTTTAATGAATTCACCGGGATGAGGAGGGTTATACATACTCATTAGTGATAGTCCTCGTAATTTAATATAAAAGCATTACCATCTTTAAACTCAAAAGTTACCCGCCTACCATTGACTGAAATAGACCAAATGTCCTCTCGCTCTCCTTTTAACGGATGCAATTGATAACCGGGCAAATCAACATCGTCGATCACTTGCGCAGTATCAATAGCTGCCAACTGCATTTTCAATTTCTTAGCATGGTGCGCACCACGCATCAATAAGTATAACGCCCACCTCAACGAGCAAATTTTGCTGGCGGCAGTTTTGTCAGTGGTGACAGTAACATTTGTCCGTTGGAGGCGCTTGTTAAATGCTCTTGTATGGAATAGCATGAATGCACATAACATATGCGCATTTGGAGTAAATAATATGCAAGCACTTTTTGACCAACAAGCACCTAAAAAAGCAACCAACCTAACTGTAAATAGCGACCTTTTAAATCAAGCTAAGAGCTTGAAAATAAATTTATCTGCCACACTTGAACAAGCCCTAATTGTACAAGTGAAAAACGCACAGCGCGAGCAATGGCTTAAAGAAAACAAAGATGCAATTGATGAGCTTAACAAGCTGAGCGATGAAAACGGCTTATTCTCTGACTCGTTTAGGAGTTTTTGATGAGCCAATTTACACTTTATCTGAACAAAGATAAAAGCAGTAAAAAGACCTACCCTTATTTTGTTGATGTTCAGAACAACTTGTTAAGTGATTTAAACTCTAGACTGGTTATACCATTAACACCATCAAACAAAGTAAACGATAAAGTAGCCCAAAAGCTTTGCCCTACCGTCAATATTGACGGCGACGAATTTGTTCTTGTAACCAATCAGATGACCACCGTTCCAAAGTCAATTCTAAAATCCGAGGTAGATTCTCTAGAGAGTTATCGGTATCAAATTATTGACGCCATTGATATGCTGATCACCGGCATTTAACGCCGTAATAACCGGGCTGCCGGTGCGAAGCAGTGGCAGTCCGATGGCATGGCTTGCCTTGCCATGAAGTTGATTACCTTGTTATGTTTTTTGTGCATTTAACAGTATTTAATTCTTTAACCTTGGAGTTAAAAGCAGACAGCAAATCTTGAAACTCCTTACTTTGAGTTACAATTTCTCTGAATGCTTTACGAAATTGGTCACCATTTTCACTTTGCGGCTTGTTTTTGATTTTTTGGTATTTTTGGACCGCTAATTTGAAACTTGAACTTTTCTTAGAGAGCGTAGCCTCTAATTCGGGAGAATAATCAATCCATTGATTTAGTTTAGAATCAGTATTTACGTTATTTGGAAAGTGTTGGAGAGCTAATTGGACTGCAAGGTTTCTTCTGTTAATTGCAGCAAGTTGCACGTCTCTGTAATAGTTAGCTAATTCGCTATGCTGAGGAAGAACGTTAACAACTAATGCTGTACTTTCATTTTGCCATGCTTCTTGGACCTCAGTATATGCAGCATATTTTTTTATACAGCTTTGGCTACTGGCAAACGTATTAATACTTAAGGTTGCTAAAAGTGTGAAAAGTAATTTTTGCATAGTACCTCTTAGAACGCCAAAAACAGCGGCGCATTTATGCGTCCGCCTGCTTTTTCTTGTTATGTGAATTTACTGCGATGTACCAGAAAACTAAAGAAACGACCACCGAATTAATGGCATAAGCCAAATAGCCCACTTCTTGTAGCTGACTTGGCATGTTGCTACCTAGAAGTAACACGAACTGCCAAAGCAAGCCAATACAGAGCCCCAAAAATAGGTAGATTGACCAATGCCTTATGCCTAGCTTGGATAGAACCCAATGTACGGGCACACCAGCAAAAACAACAACGAGATAGGAGGTTCCAACAAAGCCAAATACGAACATGGAGAGCACGAATAGAGTGCCAGGAATCTGCGATGCAATAGATGAAAGTGATTCGGTGCTTTGGGTTAGAAGATGCTCGCCAAATATATACATGACAAACACGAGCGATGCCCAAGGTGAAATCAGTACTGCTTTGAAAGTGCGTTCTATATTCATTTTTTCACATAACGCCTAGCACGCCGGAGCGCGAAAGCGCTTCCGGAGCTGCGATTGGTTATATGCTGAGTTATTGAACAACATTGGTGATAACTAAAGGGCTTTTATTTTGATAGCGATAAGGGATATTAATAGTATTCGATTGTTGAGCGTTAAGAGAAAAGTTTAAATGCATTGAATGGAACGTTCGATGCACGAACCCATCGTTAGGCCCCATATTTGAAGATGCCCGCTCCTGCTGAAGAAAGTCCACTTTTATGTATCCAGTTTGCTTCTCATGACTGTTGTTTTGAAGCGTAACAGAAAATGTGCAAGGGCTTTCGATGCAATTGATGCTCTTTTCTATAATTGCAACGTTGGGCGTTTGAACAAAAAAGACATAGAAACTGATAGCGATGGCTGCCAAGCACAAGTACAAAATGAATATTTTCGCATTGTGTTTGGTTCTGATAACAAAATTTCTTGTAGCTCTATCCATGACTATTTTGCATATAACGCTTGCAGCATGCGCGCCCACGAAATGGAGCCGAGGGCGCAATGTAGTGGGCGTCGCCGTGCCTGCACTGGTTATGTGCTTGGACTACTGGGCACATGATTGTAGCGAAAAAATGAAAAGTCCAAACCATACATTACCAAGCAATATCAGCAACTTGATTGCACCGCGAGCAAACGCGGGAATATTTTGATAGCGGCATAAATATCCAATGACGACCCATTGCACCGCCAGCCACACAGCTGAGAAATACAAAATACCTTTGTGGCACTCTATGTCAGAAGTGGTGAAATAAGCATACCACCAACCCGAAACCATACCCGTAGTGAGAAGCACGAGAAGCGCGCAAGACAGCAGGTTGCGCCAACGCGGATACTCCGTGCTTAAAAGCTTTTCCTTCGCTTCGGTCAACTTTTCCGTCACTCAAATCCCTTCACGATCTGCCACATAACGCCGCGTTAACCGCGCGAGCCGAAGGCGAGTCCGGTTGAACGCTTGGTTATAACTTTATTTAGTTGTAGCAATATGCCACAATTGATTCACGCATAAGAACTGGAGTATCAATTATGGCAACTAGTAGCGTTAGATTAGACCAAGAACTTATTGAAAAAGCTACCATTATGGCAAAGGCCTATAATAGAACACCGCCTAAGCAGATAGAGCATTGGGCGAAGATTGGTGAAATGATGGAAGATAACCCCGACTTACCTTATGAGTTTGTAAAGCAGGCCATTATTGCACAAGCAGAAAAAGAAGCAGGTAAATTGGAGCGTTATGACTTTGGCTAAAGTTGAGCATATTTTACAGACACCAACTTTTAAGAAAGCTGTTAAGAAATTAAAGCCCAATCAGAAAACAGACCTTGATTTAGCAATTAAAGAACTTATAGAAAATCCGCTGTTGGGTGAACTGAAACGAGGCGACCTTGCTTTTCTGAGAGTTCATAAATTTAAGATGGTTAAGCAACTGACATTACTGGGCTATAGCTATGATGAAGGCGTGCTTACACTAGAGTTGATGGCTCTTGGTTCACACGAGAATTTCTATCGAGACATCAAACGTACGTTCTGAGTTATAACGCCTGCCAGCAGGGGCGAGTGAAACGAGACCAGCCAGCTTGCTGGCGATACTGGCTGGCTTTGTTATACGATTTATCATTCTCGTTCAAATATTGATAAAGGATAAACCCACGGAAATCCCATGTCGTCAAGCATCCAATCTGTTTCCGATCCACTTTCCATAAATGGAATCAGTAATTCTTTTTTGGTTTTTAAATCACATGCTGGAATCAAAACAAGCATTGCCTCCATTACACCCATAATACTTAGTGCAACGTATAAAGAGGTAGGCCCCTCTAGATAAAGGCAAGGTAGAAAAGTTATTCTACGACCTTTCTTTGGCTTATAAAAAGCATAAACTCCACCGAATAAAGGAACTTTTATAATCCATAGAGACTGAGATTCTTTACTTATCCACTTGCCGTAAAAGTAGTTCATAACTTATTTCGTATAACGCTTGGTTAATTGGCAGTCTGCTGCGTAGGTGTTTTTTCAACCGTAGCAGCAGGCTGTCCTATTGAACCACTTGTTATATCTCGTGGTTCGCTCTCGGCACTATTAAGATACTCAAATAAATAAGACCCAGTGATTGAGCCAGCAACCCCAAGTAAGAAGGCAAACAAACTTGAAAGACTTAAAGCCGATATTGGATGGCGCTTAACCTTATCTAGAATACGAAAGTAAAGGTCTTTTCGGATTTTTTTAATATCCTTTTCAGCTGACTCTATGTCGTCATTTGAAACTCGATCTCGCCTAAGTTTTTCTTTGCACTCGCTACAAATTATTGGATTGTGACATGAAGCAACCAGGTCTGATTTAATCCCGTTCATGTCAAAAATACACCCACGTGTTTCATCATGGGTAAAATCTGTCATTTCATGAAATTCAGGGATCTTATGATTGTTTCTTTTATATGCAAAAGTGTAGGCATTGAGGAGGCGATAAATGACATTTTCCAAAGGAATATTAGCACTCTGCAATATTTCTTTGATTTCGTAAAACGTGAAAATCACTTGGTTGCCACCTAATCTACGGGAGTACCAATTGTCTTCCAATGGAACGTTAACAATTGCAATCATGAAGTCTGCGCCATTTAGTTTGGGCATTTGTTCTCTAACAAGATGATCAGAAAATTCCCAGTCAAAACCATCTGAATTACATCGCAACTCATGATTATCAATTTTTTCAATTACTTCAAATAATGAAGAAGAGAAATTTTTGATCTTCTTCGGATCAAACCCCAACGGCAAATGACCGATAGATACTAACTTAATCTTAACTTTGCTCATAAAGTCCCTTTAGAGATATAACGCCGCCTTCATGGGTTTATCCCATGTAAGGCTTTGTTATGGTTTCAATATCCTTCTGAAAACTTATGGCCATCTTCAATAACTTTTTTTGCAAACGCCTCTGCCTTTTTTGTTGCTATAGCTATTTGATCTGAAGATAAAACTTCATCCAAGTTCTTTGTTGTTGCCTGCATATTAAAGGTAGATTGACTATTATTCTCGAGTATATAACACCACATATAAAGATTTTCATTGTCATCAGTTTCAGAGACCATATTTACAATATTGGCTATCGCATCTAATCTTCCAAAACGTGCTGCCTTACTTAGATAGTTATATCTCTGCTCTCTAGTCAGATCTTCTACTACTTCAGCAAGCCCAGAATAAGCTCCATCATTACCTAGCTTAATTGACTCATCAAACAAATCTTTCGCATCTTCGTATGCTTCATCACCAAACTCACTAATTACAAACCAAGCTTCTGATTCTAGATCGGTCGCTTTAACATCTAATTCAATCATCAATATCTCCCTGAATGATTAATTTTCACCATAACGCCCGCAACACACGCGAGCGCAGCGAGTCGAGGGCCGAAGGCCCGCTGTGGTTGCGCTTGTTATGTGCTTAGTACTCAATACCATCTTTACCATCCTGGCATTTAGGACATTTACGCTGAAAAATATCTGTGCCGTTTGCACCGTAAACATGGCCGCAGTTTTTATTCATACACTCAAGTTTGTACGAAACCTGCCCATGATCTGTACCGCTTACGCCCCGAGTACCATGGTTTTGTTGGTTGTTGCGGTTCACGAAGCCGATTTTTGTTGTATCTGTACTTCCACTTTTCCACATACTCGAATCCTTCATGGCACATAACGCCAAGCGAATGGGCTGGCGCTGCGCAGCAGTGACAGTCCAGGCCAACTTGTTGGCCGAGCATTGCGCGCCTTGTTAAGTGTTTTATATTTGGTTAAAACGCTAGCCATCGCCGCCCCCACCAGAACCACCTGAATCGATGTGGCCACCACCATCTCCGCTATCGGAATGCCCCATACTACTGGAGGAGTGCGAGGCAACAATAGCTGTAAGAAATAAGAGCTCTAGGAAACGTGATTTAGGTTTGCTAGAAACACTACCTTCTGGAGCAGACCTAATATGACTGAGTGCAATATTAAGAACGAGAATTGCGCCAAATATTGGTAAGCATATTACTACAAGCGATTGAAAGAGTATTTGGATCGGCTCGTACATTTCCGATTTATGTGCGTAATAGATTGCCATGGCATCTATGTATACCAAAGCTATTACGAATATCCATATCAAGTATTGGCTCATCATCTTCTTACACTTAACGCCGCCATATGGGGCATTGTTTATGGAGTGGTGCTTTGGGGTAAAGTGGCGTAGCCACCCCAAAGCGCAACGGAGTAAACAATGTCCCTATGATGGCCTTGTTAGTTTTAGCCGTGGGGAGCACTTGACCTTTTGAACCCTTCCTGTATGCACGCTTTAAAGTTTCCCACAGATATTTCTTTGGCAAGCATGTTTACGCCGCCAGCATTTGTATATTGAGTATAATCTTTTGATGGCATGGGATCGCTAACGTACCAAGCATTTCCATCAACGTTTGACGAGCATGGGCCTTTAAATGTTAGGGTCCATGTATTACTCAGAAAGCACTTCTTAGAAGTTTGAATATAAGTGTCTGTCGTTTTAACAGTATCGCCAGCAGCCCCAAAAATTTGAGTTACTGTTACTTCAGTCGCCGGACCATCAATACCACCGGCATGCTTGTTTATGTAGTAAGTCCAGTTGGATTTTAGACCACTATTTTCAAGAATGAATGAGTCGCATTTGGTAATACCATACTTATGGAATGAATTTAGAAGGCTTTGATTGTCATTTTCTGCGTAAGCAACGCTAGAAAAAATCATTGCAAAGACTGTATTGATAACGAAGTTTCTTTTCATTTGTTTCGGTTTCCTTATTTATTGTTCAAAACTAACATTTGAATATACGTCTCGCGACGCACGTCTTACGACGGTATATTTTTTTGATTGTTGTTCCTTACTTACTTGGTAGGTCCAACCATCGTTGAGCTTTCCATCCTAAGTTTAAAAGTGTCGTTTTGGAAGTGCGTCTCGCGACGTATATCCCATTTTTCAATATCTCGGTAAAAAGCTGACTAAGTCATTTAAATCAGCCACTTATGAGCGCAGGGATTCTCTTCTGGTTTATACGCGTCTTGCGACGTATATCCTCAACGATCTTGACATAATTCTCTCTTGTTTTTACTGTATATAAAAACAGTCTAGGAGCTTGTCATGGATGACGTCCGCAAACCTATTTCGTTCAATTCGCCGCGTCTTTTAGATCAGTTCAGATTATTCATTCGCGCCAAGCATATGGCTTACGCTACCGAGAAAACTTACTGTTCATGGGTTGTAGATTTCATTCGTTTTCACGATCGAAAACACCCTAATGAGATGGGAGCACTGGAAGTCGATGCGTACTTAAGTCATCTCGTCCTGAGAAGGTCTGTATCCATTAACACACAAAAAACTGCTCTGAATGCATTGGTGTTCCTATATAAGCAGTTTCTGCGCATCGATCTTGGTGAGCTGAACTTTGATTACAGCAGGAAGATGCAAACAATTCCTACAGTATTTAGTCATGATGAAGCATGCTCCGTAATCTCTCAGTTAAAAGGCGTTCACTATCTGGCGGCTTCGCTTATGTACGGTTCGGGTTTGCGCGTTATGGAGTCGGTTCGATTACGCGTGCAAGACATCGACTTCTCTAACACCTGCTTGATCATTAGGGAGAGTAAAGGCATGAAGTGGCGGCGCACACTGCTACCCAAAAGTCTGGTGAAACCTCTTCGAAGCCAGATTGAGTTCGCTCTTGCGCTTCACAAACAAGATTTGGAACGTGGTTTTGGTGAGGTGTATTTGCCGGATGCACTCAACCGAAAATACCCGAATGCAGCTCGAGAACCAAAATGGCAATATGTTTTTCCCGCACAACATTTATCCATCGATCCTCGATCGAGCATTGAACGTCGACACCACATAGGTGAACAGCAAATCCAGCGTGCTGTTGCCAAAGCCATTCGTGCAGCACATATCTATAAAAAGGCCGGTTGCCATACTTTTCGGCATAGTTTTGCGACCAATCTGTTGCGAAACGGAACGGATATTCGCGCTATTCAAGAGATGCTAGGGCATAGCAATATCGCAACGACGCAGATCTATACGCATGTTGTGGGTATTCAGGAGCGTGGCGTGGTGAGCCCAATGGATCAGTAGTTGTGTTCGTGGCGCTTGGTTTACGCGCCAAAGAGCGCTTGACTATACAGCACACGTTGATTCGGTGATCGATGTTTCTGTTTTGCTGTTGCGTCAATCGTTTTGATTCTTGGCAGGAGGCCTTGGCCATTGGCTAACTGAATAGCTAAGCCGGGCCGAGCGTTTAATTCCATTAGAAGTGGCCCCAGTTTTTCGTCCAAGACGAGATCTACGCCTAGGTAACCCAGGCCTGTCATTTCATAACAGCGTGCAGAAAGGCTGAGCAATTCGTTCCAATGCGGAATATTTAGCGCCGTTAAGTCTTTTCCTGTGTCTGGGTGAAAGGTAATCGGGTTGTCACGCATCACTGCACGCAAGGTTGTGCCGTTTTGAATATTCAGGCCGACACCTACGGCTCCTTGGTGAAGATTGGCTTTGCCATGAGAGGCATGCGTTGATAGGCGAGTCATCGCCATGACTGGGTAGCCTTGATAAACAATGACCCGGATGTCCGGCACACCTTCAAAACTCATGCCTTCAAAACAAGGCGCAAAATGCACGAGCGCTTCAACGATGGCGACATCATTTCTGCCGCCCAAGCTATATAGTCCACTCAAAATATTGGAGATGTGACGACGAATGCCACTGATGTCGATCTTCGAGCCGTCGGTACGAAGAAAGTCATCGCCCTCTCGGCCAACAATGACCAGTATCCCCTTACCACCGCTTCCTTGAGCCGGCTTGATGACAAAACCGTCCAGGCGTTCGAGTGTTGCACTCAGTTTGCGCAGCTCGTATTGCGCATTAAAAACAGCGAGTAGTTCCGGCGTGGCAATGCCTGTTTTCAAACACAGTTCTTTGGTTCTAAGTTTGTTGTCGACGAGAGGGTACAAGTGACGCGGGTTGTTTGCGGCAATCAACTGAATGTTCCGCCGGTTCATGCCAATAACGCCTAAGCGCTTTAGTTGGCGAGGGTTAGCGAAGCCGAACACGACTAGTGATGTTCCAATATTGATTTAAAACGGCGTAAATCGCTTAACCGGTAGCCGTTGTAATTGCCAATGGTCAAAATCGCAGCGAGCACTAACAGCAAACTTTCGGGGTAAAGGAATACGAAGTCCTCAACATATCGGTTGCTCATTAATAGATAGCTTAGGATTGCGGTGAATAAACTGCCGAATCCTTGAATGGCAACTTCTCGCGGCCCTTCCTCTTCCCATAAAATGGATAATCGCTCGACCGTCCAAGCGGTAATAATCATTGGGAAGAAGGTGACTTTAAGCCCCCAAGGAATGCCCAGTTTATGGCTGGCGATACCGATGGCGGCAAAGATGATGATGACGAACACCAATACAGAGGCAATACGCGGTACGAGCAATAGGTTTAGTCGGCTTAACCAAGAGCGCAGCAAGAGCCCAATACTAATCACGAGGATAAAGAGCGTTAGGCCCTCAATAAGCTCGGTTTGCAAAAACACCAATGCAATTAGCACTGGCATAAACGTACCGGAGGTGCGAATACCCACCAGATTACGCAAAATAACGACCACGAGCGCACCAAGAGGGATGATGAGTAGCAGTTTAAAGGTGCTTTGCTCGGAAATAGGTAGTGAATAAATGGAGAAGTCGATAAACAAGCTTTTTGACGCGCCTTGGTCCTCCACAGAGGCGTTAAGCGCGTTGCGGTATTCTCGCAGCATCGAAAACCGAAGCTCTGCATTGCGGCCTCCATAAATTTCAATGAGCGGCTCGTTACCCTCTTGAAACAACATCAGCCGATTTGGCTCTACAACATACTCTTCTTGCGCATCAATGGTGAGCCACGCGCCATCTTCATGTACAAGCAAAAACTGCTGAATGGGCGTGTTCCGTTTGCGGTCACGTAGCATTAGGCCTTGTGCGGTTTTTGTGTGTACGCCAGCGAGGGCCAATATGTTTTGAGCAAGCGCAAGCCGTTCCTTGAGGCGGGCTTTTTCACTGAGCAAGCGGCGGATACTTGGCTCGGAGGTGTGCATCATATCCAAGAGTGCGAGCGCTTTCTCTTTGGGGGAAGAGAGGCGGTTTAGCCGGGCGGTAATGTCTTTAACAGATTGCTTTTCCTCGTCCAAGAACTCCGGCTCTGCCAGTGGCTCTGGTTTGGCGTGTTCGTAGTCGTTATGACTCAAAAACCAGGTTTCGTAACGGATGAGCAGCTCTTGTTTACCAGGCGGCATTTCGCCCTCGAACGAGACCGTTTCATAGTTGTTTTCCAACCTTGTTTTTTTGCGTTGGAATGGCCCTGAATGTTCGGTAATTCGTGTTCTTCGATAGGGGTTTATGTCGGCTGCATTTAATGCGACCGTGACGACATCTTCTGTAGATTCAAACGATAGCTTGATTTCGACTGACCAGACTTCTTGGTCTTCGCTAGTGGACAGGGGGAAGGAAAGAACTTGATTTTTATAGGCGATGGCGCCCACACCCAAGATGATGAGGATGCAAATAAAAACGCTAATCTGGATACGTGAATTCATAGCGCGTTCATCAATCTAGCATCATGAAGCGTTGGCTAGTGTCAACGACAGCATGCCCTTCAAGAAAGCTTCGTCCAATAAGTAGAGGATATACGAACTCGGAGCGATCATTTAGGTTCACTTCGGTGCGCATCTCGATGTTGCCCATCATGAGAGTAAGCTCTACTACATGGCGACGGTCTGAGTTGCGATCATGTTGCTTAATACTCACTTTACGCACCACGGGCGCTTTGATGCGGACACTGTTTTTCGAACGATGAGGTTTGATATTAAAGGCCGCCCATGTTCTTCCGTCTCTCTCGAATAGCTTAATGTCTTCTGCGTGAATAGAACTCGTCGCTGCTCCGGTGTCGATGCGCGCTTTAAATCTATGTGCTTTCTGGTTGATAGAGACCCACTCAACCTCTCCGATGATCGGGAGTCGCGTTGTTGTAACCGGGCCCTTCTTTTGGGTTGGTTTCTTGGGTTTTGCCTGAATCGGTTCGCATGACTTCAGAGCGTTCGCTTTGTCTGGCCTTTCAGGAAGGGCAGCACAAATTGGGCATTCTTGTGGTACTTCCTTAACGACGATCTCTTTGACAATTTTGATTTCTGGTTCAGCCAAGGGTTCACGCGTTTCAAAAACAGAGCACGCAGAGAGTGCAAAGGCGCAAAGTATCCATAGTGGCAAACGCGGCAGCATGTGTTCTCCGGAAACCTAAACGCGCCTCAATCAACTGTGTTTGATTCGCGTTAGTCGTTAATCTGACAAAGGTTCTGCTCGAATGTATACACTTACCTCACGACCGAGGAGGAGTCTGCGCGAGGGCAAGAGAATCTGTGTGGACGAAGCAAAACCTAAAGCGGGCGCAAGTCTACCAAAATCTTCGCCTCGTGGAGGAGTTGATCGATCAAGAATTGTTAAACAGTTGGGGCTTTCGTTGAAATAATCGAGCCTGTGCGATCAGTCGTCAGTATTTGAGTTGGTTTTATGAAGCGTGTGAATGCGTAATTGATTTAATTGGCGCTGTTCCGGCTTTAGCAAAAAGCGCAGTAGAATGTGGTAGATGTCTAGATCGAAATTCGGCTCAGCAGCAGGATCGATGTAGAGCTCCTCTTCCTGTTGATGTGTATTATGCGGGGCTAGGTTGCTTGTCTTTCGAAGACTGTAATAGCCCTTTTCGTGTAGCTCTTCCTCATTCATAACGCGACCTAGGTAGCGCCACTGATCTACCAGATGAAAGAGCTTGAATTCAGCATCGCTAGGGTCGACTTCTTCGATTAAAATCGGTGTGTCAAAGGGCCAAAGTACGAGCTGTTGCTGACTCATCGCGACGGCGAGTCGCGCGTTGTAGTCCTCGGGTGCTTCCGCGCCTTCACAGGCACCGAAGCAGCGTTTTAGTTGGCGTCGAAAGCAGGGGCTTTGATCTTCAGGATGTCCTTCAAGGCCGAGTAACTTAAAGCAAAGAAAGTAGTCGTCTGCGAGTTTTTCTAAACGCTTGCTCGCTTGACGCGGGCTGCGAAAAAGACCGACATTCTCGTCAGGTGCTTGGTCGCTTTTTGTTTCTCGAATGGTGACGAGCTTAAAGCCATAGGGGCCAGGTTGTACTTCATAGCTAAACAGTTTTCGAGTTCGTCTAAGGCGCCGGTTATATAGCGGAGAAAGCCGTTTTATCTCGTTGCTTTCGAGCAATTGTGCACCTAAATCCCCTGGTGTACGCTGAAAATCAAAATGCGCTACCTTGCTATTCATGATCATTTCTTTCGAGCTGCGGTAATCACTGGTGAAGTGGCTCATGACGCGCGCGCGAATATTGACACTTTTGCCGACGTAAAGCAGGGTGCCGTTCTCGTCATAAAAGTAATAGACGCCGGCCGCTTGAGGCAGCGCTTTGACTTGTGCTTGTTTGATCTTTGGCGGCAGAGAGGGTGTCTTTAAAATCGGGCCGAGTGCACTTGCGAGTTCTTCATCAGAGTAAAGCTGCGTGGATTTAACAAACAGCTTCCAGATGATGTCCGCATCGTCCATTGCGCGATGTCGGTTCTCAATTGAAAAGTCAAAACGTTTGATGATTTGATCAATGCCATGGCGCTTAAATTGCGGGTACAGGGCACGGCTGAACTTTACCGAGCATAGTGTTTTGGCATTAAAAGCGATGCCTGCGCGCTCAAACTCGGTTTTGATGAAGCCATAGTCAAAGCGCGCATTGTGCGCAACGAAAATTCGGTCTTTGAGTTTCTCTCGCAGTGTCTCTGCGACATCGGCAAAGTGTGGTTGGCCAACTAACATGGGGGGCGAGATGCCCGTAAGCTTGGTGATAAATGGAGGTAGTTCTCGCTCCGGGTCAAGAAAGGTTTGCCAGCGATCAGTTATCTGGCCGTCGTCTATCAACAGTAATCCGATTTCTATCACTCGATGTTGGCTGGGCTTTCCGCCGGTTGTCTCGCAATCAATAAGCACCATTTTTTTGGGGAAGCTGCTAGAGAGTGTTTGAATGTTCTCGGAAGGAAATAGATCTGACTGCATTGTATACCAGCTAATCCTTTAGTAGCCGAGGCAAGGCCCACTTGCAAACAGCGATCTCGCTGGAGAAGTAACCGCTGACTTTCGGCAATGCGTCGTTCACCTCCGCTTGTTTGCGATGATAAAACACGTGACCCAATGGCTTGGGTAGTATCGAGGCGTCGTGGAAGTTGTCGGCTGTAATAAACGCTAAACCAAGGCCAGGAATGCCTTTTAAAAAGCCAGCTGCAGGCTTACCGCAGGCTTTACAGGTGCCACGATCGAGCGCGGGCGGTAAGCGATATTTTTTAAAATCGACGTCTGGGTGCTCAAGGTGTACGTGTTTGCTGCGCACAATCGTGACGTCTGAATAAGCCTTGTCATAAAGTTTTTGGCATATCTCGCAGTGGCAGTAAAAGCGTGCAAAAGGGGGCTTCTCAACGGTGAATGCGGTTTTGCCGCAAGGGCAGCTGCACTGGTGTGTCATTAACATTCTCCTTACTTGCGAGATTCAGTTGATTCAAATAATTCGCTTAGCTGCATATGTTGCTTGATGATCGCCTTGTCGGCTTCGTTTAACGATTGCCACTGCTGCTTTAATTCTCGCCAAGGTCGCACTTGGAAGGCCTTGATGACAGTACGAAACGGATAGCCGCGCAGTTTGCCTATATATAGCGCCTCACCGGCATCAAATGCCGTTTCGTTAAAGCGGGTTTGCCCGTTTGCCTCAGCAACGATGAAGGCGCGCTCGTTTTGCACCATCAACGCGCCATAGGTTCCCATCAATACATTTAAGAGATTGTCGAGCCGCGAGTTGATCTGAAGTGGCGCATCGGATTCTCTATTAGTTTCGACAAATTGGCCGTTTTGGATTCGCTCAAGCCAGTGAAATGTTTGTGGTGCGATGTCTTTCATGCGAGCAGCCGCCTCTGGGTCGACCAAATTCATACCCAGTTGCCCATAGGCGCTGGCGTCGGCCAAAGTGAATCGGTCACCAAACAAATAGTTTTGCTGGGCTAGCACAAGCTCCATTGCCTCAAGGATCGCCTTCCAACTTTGTTCTAGTAGCGTATGTGTTTCTGGAAAATCCCGTTTACTAGGGGGCGTTAAGCTGGACTTTACACCCGCTTTGTAGCCTTGAGGTGCGACACTCATGAGGTAGGGGAGGCGTTTTACTTGTCGTGTGGGAAAGGTGCGTGAGAGCAGCCAAGCGCCGCCGGGCGGCAAGGCTGTTTTGAATTCTGCAGCAAGGCGTCTGCCCATGCGATTCGACTTGGCCGAACCAACCCAACGCATGTGGTGAACGAGATACAGCCCGAAGTCGTTAAACGCGTGGTCGATAAAGCGGACTAGAAAATGATGCGCTGGATCATTGGGAACAATTGAATGGCCCTCATGTTCGGCCTCCATGCGGAGCAATATACTGCTACTGTCGTATTCAAATGTGCGTTTGTCGTATGAAAAGTAGGGCAGTAAAGGGTATTCATCAAAGGCGTCTTCCACTACCGGATAGCGAATCACCTCGCCAAGCCTTTTGGCCGTTTCAAGACGGAGCATTAGGCGCGCGTTTTCGAAGTGCGTTCCTTGCGCAGGAAGGCGTCGATAAGCGATGCCTTTGTACTGCAATGCCGCTTCAAGCTTTAACGCATAGGGTGACAGGCGTGAACCCCAAAGAACTGGTACGGACATGTTTTACTACTCTATTTACGCTTAAAGTAACTCCGTTTTTTGTCGAAGTTTCGCGAGCCGGTAAGCCCATATATCAAAGATAATTATCGCCATTTGAAAATGCGCATATTTGGCTTAGTTGTGTATAAGTGAGCTGGCTTTGTTGGTGCCATTCATTAAACGCGGCTTGTATGAGCTTCATCTCTTTTTGCGAGCTCGGCTCTGCTTTAATGTCGAGGCCTGCGCTTTGGAGCGCGAGAATAACATCGCGACTCAGTACGAAGCTGTCTTTGCCCATCATGCGCAAAAAGTATTGGCCTGTGTTGCCGCCAAGTCTTGATCCACGTTTTTTGAGCGTCGCCATTAGACCGATTTGGTCGTCGGTAGGCCAGTTCGCAATGAGCTGGGCAATGCCTTTATCGGTAAAGCGCAGGTCATATACAAACGATACATTGTCGCGTAACGCTTTTATTTTTTGACCAGAACGGACGACCCTGCGGTCATCGAGATAGGCCTCCCACTGTTCATCTGAGAGAAGGGCCAGCGTATCGACTTTAAAGCCGAAAAAAGCTTCTTCAAACTCCGGCCATTTTTGATCGATCACTTTCCAGCTGAATCCGGCGCGGTTAATACAGCGCGTTATCGCTGAGAGGTAGCGATCCTCAGGGATGTTCGTCAGTTCTGTGCTTGTGAGGGGGGACCGAAGAAGTGCAGACAAATTTTTGGCACCGCCTTTACGCTCTTGTGCTCGAGCGAGAATCGTTTGAAAGTCGGTTAGATTTGACGGAAGTGTCTGTGCCATAAAGGTCGTCACGTTCGATGTCGCCGAAGCGAGCTTATTGTTGTTTCTATCCATCTAATATTACGGCCCTTTGAATGTAAAGAGCAATCTAAGGGCCGGGTAAAGTACCCAAAAATGTCGTGTGAAACCTTTAATTCCAAAAACCAGCCCCAATAACTGCTCGTTCAACGAATTAACTTGGAGCAAGTATGTCTGATTTAGACTTTTCGACGGATGAATCTAAAGCATCCTACGGTGTTGGCTTACAAATGGGTCAGCAATTAGCGAGCGTTTTCGAAGGTGTTTCTTTGGAAGCAGCTCTAGCCGGTATTGAGGATGGTTTTGCCGCGAAAGCTCCTCGTATTGAAGGTGAAGCAATCAACGCTGCGTTTGGTGTTATTCAAGAGCGTTTGCAAGCTGCTGATGCAGAGAAAGCCAAAGAGTTTTCTGCTGCGGGCGAAGCGTTCCTTGCTGAAAATGCCAAGCGTGATGATGTGACCGTTCTAGAGTCTGGTTTGCAGTACGAAGTGATCACTGAAGGTTCTGGTGCGACGCCAACTTCCGATAGCGTGATTCGTGCACACTACCGTGGCACGCTTATTAACGGTGAGCAGTTTGATAGCTCTTATGATCGTGGCGAGCCGACTGAATTCCCTGTTGGCGGTGTGATTGCAGGCTGGACAGAAGCGCTTCAGTTGATGAATGTTGGTTCTAAGTGGAAGTTGTATATTCCTTACCACCTTGCATATGGCGAGCGTGGTGCTGGTGGTGCAATTGGTCCATATCAAACGCTGATTTTTGATATTGAGCTTGTTGAAATCGTAGGCTAAGCAATCGCGCGATTTTTAGCTGCAGTAAAAAAGCCCCGATGTGCTGACGCACTTCGGGGCTTTTTGTTTTTTGAGGGGGCTTACGCTTCGATCAAAGGCTCGACCGGTTTTTTCGCTTCCACATGCTTGCCCTCGAGCTCTTCGCTCAGTCTGATCGCTTGGCGCAACAGATCACCACTTCCTTGCATTTCAGAGGCCATGCCGGGCAAGGCCTCTGAAAATTCTATCGGCGTGATGGCAGCGGCTCTTTTCTCGTTAAATACGGGTACTTTTGCCATCGCATATTCGCTCAACGCCAGTATGGTGAGCGATGGGTTGACGGCGAGATTTCCGGGAATGATGGAACCGTCAAGCACACGTAAATTCTCGTAGCCGAAGACTTCGCCTGCTTCATTTACAACACCTGCGTCAGCTGATTTTGCGATCGGAACGCCGCCCATGATATGTGCGGTAAGTGGCGTGTTGACGAGTATGTCCAACGCAACGTTGCCAACATCGCCTTTGGCTTTTTCGCTATATCGCTTTGCAACGTCCTGACCAACATCGAAATAGTTGGTGAGTTTCTTGTCGCCAGGCTCCTGCTCAATCGTTACCTGCTTGCGAAATAACTTCGTCCAGGCGCGCTTCCACTTGGCATGCACGTAGCTGTCTTCGCTCTGCATGATCATGAGGATGCTTGAATTTTTGGTTTTACCGACAGGGTTGAGTAAGCGGACAGCTTTAAACGGGTTGCGAAGCACATTAATCAATAAGCGTAGTGCTCTTGGAATACCGCCCGCGTTAGTGAGCGGCACAAACGAGAACGTCAGCCATGTTGAGTCTGAACCTTTATTGAAACGCACGGGCTCGATGGTGGTGACCTCGTCAGGTTTGAACGCGGAGGTGATTGAAAGCCCGCGAGAGATCTCATTCTCTTTGAACTCGTTTTTTGTATCAAAGCCAACTGAATAAAAGGTTTCTGAGTTAGTACGTACTTCCCGACCTAAGGTGTTTGAGAGCTTGGGTAGGCTTTGATGTTTGTATTTACTTTGCATCAATAGCTTGAGCGTGCCCAGTACGCCGCCGGATAACACAAGACCGCGAGTACGGAGCTTGTAGCTACTTTTGAACCAGCCAGTCGAGCTTTGAATGGTAAGTTCGTAACCTGCCGAGCCGTCGCGTTTTCCTTGTGCGTTTTCAAGAACCTCAATGTGTACCACTTCCGATTCCGCGCGTATTTCTACGCCATTGCGCTCGGCAAAATACAGGTAGTTTTTCTCTAAGGTATTCTTGGCATTTTTCGGGCAGCCGATCATGCAACGTGCGCACAAATCGCATGACTCTCTTTCAGGGCCATCGCCATTAAAATAAGGGTCTTTCTTTCCGTTGGCCGCCTTCTTTTGATCTTCATAGTAGACACCGGTGTTTACCAACTCATAGGTGTCTGCTTTACCCATGTCGGTGGCGACGTCTTGCAATACTTTATCGGCAGGCCCTTCATAACGACCTGTGCTCGTGCCGAGCATCCGTTGAGCGAGTGCGTAAAAGGGCTGTAATGATTCGTACCAGTTGTCCCGACTGCGCGTCCATTGTGGCGCTTTGAATACTTCAGGCTTTGGAATGTAGTGCGTGTTGGCATAGATGAGAGAGCCGCCGCCTACAGCAGAACCATGTAAGGCGACAACTTTTCTGGTTGGTGTAATTTGCCATGGGCCGGTCATGCCGAGTTTGGGCGCCCAAAGGTACTTTTTAAAGTTCCAATTTGTTTCGGGGAAGTCTGTTTCTTTCCAGCGTTTGCCTTTTTCGAGTACGAGAACGCGATAGCCCTTCTCGCTAAGGCGAAGGGCGCTGCAAGATCCCCCGAAGCCCGAGCCGATAATAATTTGGTCAAAATCGAATTGCTCGTCTGATGACGTGTCTTGGGCAGTATTGTTATTTTTTGAAGTGTGCATAGTGGACTCAACAAAGCGGCTGAATTAGAAGCTCGAAACAAGCAGTATACGCTTGCTTCGGTCCTTCAAACTTTGTCGTAATCTACTTTTTGTAGGTATTTTGCGGTCAGTCGTAGATGGTCGGGATCGGTTGACGCTTGTGTTGGGTAGCCTTGTAAATACCAACCAGTTTTTCCTCGACCCAAGCTTCGACGTCTTTGCCTTCGAGAAAATCATCGATTTGGTCGTAACTGACTCCGAGAGCATGTTCGTCTTCTTTGCCTGGATCATGGCATTCCAAGTCTGCGGTAGGTGCTTTGTTCACAAGATGATCGGGTGCGCCTAGACCGTCAGCGAGCGCGCGAACCTGTCTTTTGTTGAGGCCAAAAAGAGGAATGAGGTCGACCGCACCGTCACCGTATTTTGTGTAGAAGCCTGTGATGTTTTCGGCAGAATGATCTGTGCCGAGAACGAGGCCGCCAAGAAGACCCGCTACATAATATTGTGAGACCATGCGCATGCGTGCTTTGGTATTGCCTTTCGCAAAGTCTACTTTGTAGGTGTCTCCCGGCATCTCACCTTCTGCCATGAGCGCTTTGCTCACTTGCTCATGAATCGCGTCTGTTCCGGGTTTTACGTCCAGTGTGATTGAGCGGCTAGGCTGAATAAAGGCAATGGAGTCTTGCGCGTCCTGTTCATCTCGCTGCTCGCCATAGGGTAGGCGAACGGCAATAAACTGATACTCCTTTGCGCCCCGCTCTTCGTTCAGCTCGTTCACTGCGCGCTGTGCAAGCTTGCCGCAGGTGCAAGAGTCGATGCCACCGCTGATGCCAAGTACCAGCGTTTTCATTCCCGACTTGTGAAGAGTTTGTTTGATGAATGCGGTGCGTCTTTCAATCTCTTGCGCGACATCAATCTCAGGAAGTACGCGCATCTCTTGAAGAATGTCTGATTTTGTCGTCATCTCTTCTACACCCTTTTAGAAAAAGTTCTAGGATTAATCCAGAAAGCCGAAGGTGATAACACTAAGTAGTGTTCGCCCCTCCCGTTTTATGAATTGCTTTTTGAACTCGCCTTTACGATCAAATGCGATCCCATCTGGATAGTTCGTTTTTAGTACGAGCAGGGCGTCGTCTTTGAGTTTTTGCAAGCCAAGCTCGTCGTACAGCTCCACCATCATGCCAAGCGCTTCTTCAGTTGCAGGGCTACTTGGGAAACTTTCGACGACAAATGCCGCACGGTTCGCCGCTGCGGTATACGCCTCTCGGCGAATATAGTAGCGCGCAGCGTGTAGCTCGTATGCTGCGAGGCGATTTCGTATTAGCACCATACGTTTACGTGCATCGGCGGCATATTGGCTCTGTGGGAAGCGAGTAATGAGCTGAGAAAAATCCTGAAAAGCGAGACGCATGTTGCCCGGGTCTCGCGAGGTGATGTCGATATCTGTAACGAACTGCGTAGCAATGCCTACGTCGAGGTTGTAGTTCGCGATCCCTCGTAGATAGTAGGCGTAATCGACGCTTGGGCTTTGCGGGTGAAGCCGAATAAAGCGGTCGGCTGCGAGTATGGCGCCATCTAAGTCGAGTGCGCTATAGCGTGCATAGATCAGATCGAGTTGTGCCTGTTCAGCATATTTGCCAAACGGAAACCGCGATTCTAGCTCTTCCAAGGCGATCGTTGCCTGTTGGAAATTTCGCAGCTTGATGGATCTTTTTGCGGTGTCGTACAGCTCTTTTTCGCTGGATTCTTTTTTTGGAGCGGAGCTGCAAGCCGCCAGAAAGGTGACGCTCACAACTAAAATTAAACAGTGTTTTATCCACTGACGCATAAAATATTACTCTTGGATTTTCGATATGCTTGGCGACGCAGTGATTAGCTCAGAGATTTTTTGCCAAGACAGCTATAATGCCGAATTATCTCACAAACTTGAGCCCTTCCGTAAGGGTTCTGCCGCACGGAATACAAAGGTATGAGCGAAAGCGTAGAAGCAGATTTTGTTATCACCATTGAACACTCAGGAATGCGCCTGGATCAGGCACTTGCTGAGCTCATGCCTGATTATTCAAGATCACGCCTTCAACAATGGATAAAGCAGGGATCTATTACGGTTAATGGCTCTCAGTACAAACCAAAAGAGAAGGTCAAAGCGAATGATCTGGTTGAGGTGAGCGCAGAGCTTGAAGCTCAGGGTGATTGGCTTCCTGAGCCGATGGCGTTGGATGTTGTTTTTGAAGATGCGTCGATTCTCATCTTGAACAAGCCCGTGGGTCTTGTCGTTCACCCAGCGGCTGGGAACTACTCTGGCACACTCGTAAATGGGTTGCTGCATTACAATGAGGCACTCAACAATGTCCCGAGGGCCGGCATTGTTCATCGTTTAGACAAAGATACCTCAGGATTAATGGTCGTAGCGAAAACGTTGCAAGCACATGCGCACATCGTTGGGCAGCTGCAAGATCGAAGCATGGGTCGCGAGTATGAAGCCGTGGTGACCGGCGTAATGACGGGGGGTGGAACGGTTGATGAGCCCATTGCCCGACATTCTCGCGATCGCAAGAAAATGACCGTGACGCCATTTGGTAAACCGGCCGTTACCCACTATCGATTGATCAAGAAGTTTGAGCACCATACTCATATTCGAGTAAAGCTGGAAACGGGCAGAACGCATCAGATTCGTGTGCATATGGCGCACATTGGTTATCCGCTAGTGGGTGACCCGACATATGCCGGTCGCTCGCGAGTTCCTGCCGGCACGAGTGTAGAATTCAAAGAGGCGTTAAAAGCCTTCCCAAGGCAGGCGTTGCATGCGAAAAAACTGACGCTGATTCACCCTGTTGATGAAGAAGAAGTTAGTTGGGAGGTCGATCTGCCAGACGATATGCGCGCACTGCTCGATTTAGTTGGTCGGGCTGATGAAGTTTGACCTTTGGCTGGTGCGTCACTCAAGGTGAGTATCATGGACAGCGAGTTTATTACGCCAGACTGGCCGGCACCTAAAAATGTACGTGCGATCGTTTCGACCCGCAAAGGGGGTGTGAGCGGCGGTCCGTATGCGAGCTTGAATCTTGGCGACCATGTTGGTGATGATCCTGAGTCTGTTACAGAAAATAGGGCGGTATTTGCTAATGAGGCCGGACTTGAGTCGACCGATATTCTTTGGTTGAAGCAAGTCCATGGCGTTCGTGTTGCAGATTTGGATCAAAGCATTGTGTGTTGTGAATCTCCAATAGTCGCAGATGCTGCGACAACAACCATGTCTAAAAAAGGCTGTGTCGTGATGACCGCAGACTGCATGCCCGTACTGTTATGTGATCTTTCCGGCTCTCGCGTTGCCGCCGTTCATGCCGGTTGGCGAGGTATGGCGCAAGGTGTGATTCAACGGGCTCTGCGCTGTTTTGATTCGTCAAACGAGGTGATTGCGTTTTTGGGGCCGACCATATCTCAAAGAAACTTTGAGGTGGGCGCAGAAGTAAAAAACGCGTTTGAATCTCGTGGCGCGGTCTATGCCTCGGCCTTTAAGTTGCAAGGCGCGCTTCAGGGCGAGGGGAAAGAAAAGTACCTGTGTGATCTTTATGGGATTGCTCGAATAATACTCGCTAAAGCAGGCGTGGCTCATATTTATGGTGGCGATTTCTGCACCTACGATGAGGCAGAACGTTTTCACTCGTTTCGAAGAGATGGTGTGCGTTCTGGCAGGATGGCCTCTCTTATTTATCTGGTTTAAGTGCCACGCGTCTTTTTATTCTAGGCGCAGGTCGTCGAAATAAAGAGAGAAGGTCTCTTCTGGTTGAGCTGCAAACATGGCTAGGCCGGTGACTTCTCCCATGTCCATTTGTCTTGCTTTTGGTGCATGTTGCACCGCGCTTAACTCGATCTCGATGTCATTTGTTCCGGGCTGTATTTCAAAACGCTGGTTGTAACGATCGTCATAGCTGTGATTGTGTTTTTTGTCATGAATGCGGATTGTAAGCGCAATGGTGTCTTGGTTTTTGGAAAAAATACTGAGCTTGAGAAAATGATAATTCCGCCAATCGGGAAAGACGTGAGGGACGCTAACGCCTGGGTATTTTGTTGTTGGAAAATCAACTTTGAGTGCTGTGCTGGCATTTTCCCAGCCTTTCGGTTTGCTGATTAGACTGAGATTGGCACTGCCTCCGGCTCGATAAAGTCGTCTCTGCCAGCTATCTTCAAAGTTTAACAGGCTGGGTATTGCCTGATTTCGTTTCGAAAGTGTTGCGGCGCCAATGGCGGGGACTGTTAAGGACGACAGTAGCAGCGCGAGGGATATCACTCGGACACATGCTTTTGGCACGGGATTGAGCTGTCGACTAGCGCTAACAGCAAGGGCACAGACAATGCCAACAAAGTTATAGTAGATGTCTGTGAAGCTTGCGCTTCGCCCAAGTGCTGGCTGAATGAGCTCAATCGCGATGCCTGTCGCAAAGAGCGCGCCGCCGATTTGGGCTAGCCGAAATCCAGTTGTTTGTTGTTCTGACTTGAGCAGGGAAATCAAGAGAGCAGTGCAGAGATAGGCTGCAAAAGCATGGGCGCTATCGTGGAGGGGGCCCCAAAATAGGTTTTGGTTTTCTACGCTTTCAATGCCGACGATTAAAAGCGCTAACAGCAGTGCGATGAGGCTGGATTTAAACGGACTTGGGATGCTTATGGCGTGCACAGGATCTCGATTTGTTAGGGTGCTTTGGCTTGATCTGCGTCAATTATTTGGCGCCGAAGGCCTTGAATTGTTGTTTTTCGCTCCCATCTTAATACGCAAGTAAAACGACGGGCTGTGACATCATAGCCCAACTGAGAGGTTTAAAATGCGAATTGACCGATTAACTAGCAAGCTACAAATGGCGCTTTCGGATGCTCAGTCGATTGCGCTTGGAAAGGATAATCAGTTTATCGAACCAGTGCATCTGATTCATGCATTGCTTGACCAAAATGGAAGTGTCAGCTCATTGCTTAAGCAGCTAGGGGTAGACTTACCGAAGTTCAAAGCTGACGTTGTTGAGGCGTTGGATTCCGTGCCACAGGTTCAGGG
>NZ_LWFT01001160.1:0-847 GCF_001635105.1 Oleiphilus sp. HI0079 | reverse complement strand
GTGATGGAAATGCTGTCGCGGTCATTCAATATTTTTACGATGAAAAGGCCCGCTTTCTCGCTCTCAAGCGCATAGAAGCGGCTTCGGCCAGCTAGGAGAACGCTTATGTTGATTTTAAGGATCGTTGCAGGACTTTATCTTCTTAGCGGGCTTTGGTGTTTGATTCGACCGGACTTGGCGGCGAGCTATGTTGGCTATGAGATGACCGGCGTGGCGGCAACAGCAGAGTTCTTTACGGTTTACGGTGGTATTCAGTTGGGTCTTGGCATCGCGATGCTGTTGGGGTCTTTCAAAGAAGGATTTCAGGAGGCGACACTTTTTTTTGCCTTGGTTTTTTCGCTGACGCTGATTGGAACCCGTTTGATCAGTTTTATTATCTATCCCGAGGCCTTGGGCCATGTCGGCGCGTGGCTAATGGCAGAGATTGAGGGCTTTATCGCGCTTGCTCTAGGCGTTGCCTATTATAGAGCTGCACATCGCCAGCAAGTGATGCGCAGCTCTATGATCTAAGGCGGCAGTTAGACTTTCTTTCAAAAACGCCTCGCTACAAGGTGTTTAGTAGCGTCAACTCCGAAGGGTGAGGGGCGAGGTACTTGCAGTTGTTGACGAAGGGCTTGGGGTGGCGGCGAAAGTGATGTCGCATTAGGACGATCGGAACGATCAGTGGCACTAATCCTTCCCGATATTGCAAGATCGTTTCGACAAGCTCTGCCTTATCTTCTTTATCGATATCATTTTTAAGAAAGCCCTGCAGGTGTTGCAGTACGTTAACGTGATTTTTACGTGTTGCGCGGATCTTCAGAATTCTCATCATTTCGACAAAGTAGCACTCTGAAAGCGACTCCAC
>NZ_LWFT01001159.1:0-680 GCF_001635105.1 Oleiphilus sp. HI0079 | reverse complement strand
CTAGCGCCGGTATCCCAGCGCTTATTAACACGATATCAAAGTGTTTAGAGCGAATTTCAGATAAGAGTGAGTCTGGCTCGCAGAATTGCGATGATTCAACCCCCCATTTGCCGAGCTGTCGCTTTACGCTTTCGAGGCAAGGTGCCGTCGCATCAAGGTGAGCAACCGAAATCTCTGAAAATTCGCTATGCTCGGCCGCTTTTGGCTGGCTCTTCGCAAGCTCAGCGGCGAACTTGAAGGTAAACTCACTCCCCCTCCCAATCTCACTGGTAACAGTTATATCGCCGTCCAATAATTCGGCGAGCTGTTTACAGATCGTTAGCCCCAAACCGGTTCCGCCAAATTTACGGGTTGTAGATGCGTCAACTTGGGAGAAGGCATCAAAAATCACATTAACTCGATCTTTGGGGATGCCAACGCCGGTGTCTTTTATTGTTATTTCACAGATACATTTGCCATCTTCATTCACGCTTGTTGTGGCTGAAATAAGCACATGGCCATGATTGGTAAACTTAATCGCGTTACCAATAAGGTTATTGAGTATCTGGCGGGTTCTGCCCGGGTCACCAACTATGCCACGATCAGAGACATCGGAGATGTCGAGCACAATCTCTAGCTGCTTGTCTTCGGCAACGCAGGCAACGCTGCTTGCAATATCGGCAACCAAATTTCCGATATCA
>NZ_LWFT01001158.1:0-703 GCF_001635105.1 Oleiphilus sp. HI0079 | reverse complement strand
GTCACGTCTCGCAGATTTAACAAGTCTTAAGGGGCTTGATTCCGCTGTAAACCTACTCGTAACAGCCCTAACATCTGGTCAAAAAATTACGATTATTGGTGATTTCGACGCTGATGGTGCAACCAGTAGCACGCTTGCGGTAGAGGCGTTAACTGCGATGGGGGCAAAGGACTGCGGTTACCTTGTACCCGATCGTTTTAAATTCGGTTATGGGCTAACGCCTGAGATCGTTGAGCTGGCGGGCCAGAATAGTCCCGATATTCTCCTTACTGTTGATAATGGTATTTCGAGTTTCGAGGGGGTGGCCCGTGCGCACGAATTAGGGATGAAAGTGATTGTCACGGATCATCACCTTCCAGGGGATTCGCTCCCCGATGCGGACGCCATCGTCAATCCTGCTCAGCCAGAATGTGAGTTTCCAAGTAAAGCCTTGGCCGGCGTAGGTGTTATTTTTTATGTGATGTCTGCATTACGTGCGCGCCTTCGTGAGTCGGAATGGTTCTCAAAACAGTCGATTAAAGAGCCTAACATGGCTGATTACCTTGATTTGGTTGCTCTCGGTACAGTCGCTGACTTGGTCCCACTAGATTTTAACAATCGGATTTTGGTTGAGCAGGGTATTCGACGAATGCGAGCAGGGCGCGCGCGCCCGGGCATCTCTGCCTTATTTGAGGTGGCCGGTAGAGAGATTAAAAACGCTGTT
>NZ_LWFT01001157.1:0-660 GCF_001635105.1 Oleiphilus sp. HI0079 | reverse complement strand
GCAGCCAAATACACGGGTTTATTGCTTGATAAGCAAATCAAACAAGAACCGTTCCAAAACTAAGCAATACTCTCACGACAGCCCTATCGCTTATCAAGCTCCTCAAAAACTCGATCCGCCGCTGCAAGAACCTGAGCAGGCGCCGTGCCACCGATATGATCGCGAGCATTGACCGATCCTTCCAGCGTAAGCACATCAAACACGTCATCTTGGATGGTATCGCTAAATTGCTGCAATTCCGACAGTGACATTTCAGAAAGGTCTTTCGCTTCAGCAATTCCAAACGCAACCGCTTTACCAACGACCTCATGCGCATCTCGGAACGGCATGCCTTTAACGACAAGATAGTCAGCCAAGTCTGTCGCCGTTGAAAACCCCTTTAGTGCAGCGCTCCGCATGTTCTCAGACTTCACCTGCAAGGCCGGAACCATATCCGCATAAGCCCGCAAACACCCTTTAACGGTATCCAAAACATCAAACAAGGGCTCCTTGTCTTCCTGATTGTCCTTGTTATAAGCAAGCGGCTGCGACTTCATCAACATCAACAACGAAATCAAATGTCCTGTGACACGACCACTTTTACCACGAACCAATTCAGGTACATCGGGGTTTTTCTTCTGCGGCATAATCGAAGACCCTGTGCAGAAACGATCAGGGAGA
>NZ_LWFT01001156.1:0-1068 GCF_001635105.1 Oleiphilus sp. HI0079 | reverse complement strand
CTCTGGTCGAAAGAAATAGCGCGCGCATCGCAGGAGAATGTTGAGTCTGCATTTTTATGTGGTTTGCTACACGGTATTGGTCGCGCTGCGTTTTTGCAGATGTTCTCGGATATGGCCGTCATGAACGGCATCAAACTGGATGCAGATAAGGTGCGCGAGTTAGAGGATGTGATGCATCCGCTGTTTGGACAAGAAATTAACCAAGCTTGGGAGATGCCCAAGGTTGTGTGTCTTACCTCATTTTATTCCAATAACTATTCCGCGTGTGATCAGTACCGTCAGCAAGCGGCGGTGGTTAATGCCGGCGCAAAATTGGCGAGCGCGAGCCTTGATGGTGCCGACCTTGAGCCGGTACTCAAAGCAGAGGTTTTTCAGCACTTGAATCTGTATCAGGACCAGCTTCACGAACTGACAGAGCGGCGTGATCAGATTGTAGCGGCAGTGAGGGCGCACAAGTTATGAATGAGTTCGATGTGATCGTCATAGGTAGTGGCCCTGCGGGACAAAAAGCAGCCGTGCAAGCTGCGAAGGCCGGGAAAACGGTCGCTTTGATCGAGCAAGATCGATATCTCGGCGGAGCTTGTGTTCACCGAGGAACTATCCCTAGCAAGACGCTTCGCGAGAATGCGTTACGCGTTAAAAGTATGCGGGAAAACGCAGTTCTTTGTGATTTCGAGTTAGCCGAAGATACAGAGATGGCGACCCTGATTGACCGTTTAGTGAGCGTAATTGACGCGCATGACCGCTTCATGGTGCAACAAATTGAACGAAACGATATCACACGCATCCATGGCCGAGCGCATTTCTCGACCCGCAATACGCTTATGATCGAATCTGTAGACGGGCATTTGGAAAATTTTTCTGCGACGAACTTTGTGATTGCCAGCGGTTCAGTACCCCGTCATCCCGAGGGCATACCGGTCGATCATGAGAATATTTTTGATAGCGACTCCATCTTAACCATGATGTATTTGCCGCCAAGTTTAACGGTGCTCGGAGGTGGCGTTATTGCGAGTGAATATGCCTCGATTTTTCAGGCTCTTGGAGTAAACGTGACGATGATCGATC
>NZ_LWFT01001155.1:0-861 GCF_001635105.1 Oleiphilus sp. HI0079 | reverse complement strand
CATGAAGGCGTATGAAGTAAATTTCGATGGGCTTGTCGGACCCACTCATAACTATGCGGGCTTGTCGTTTGGCAACATCGCATCTGAGCAAAGCCTGAAAGATGTTTCCAATCCAAAACAGGCTGCCCTTCAAGGCTTGCAAAAAATGAAGGCGCTAGCGGATAAAGGCATCAAACAAGGAATTTTGCTTCCGCATCATCGGCCCGAGATGAGCCTGTTGCGTCAACTTGGATTTGTAGGAACAGATGCTCAAGTTCTTACTAAAGCAGCCAAGGAAGCTCCGGCCATTCTGGGCTCTGTTTTCTCCGCCTCATGCATGTGGACAGCCAATGCCGCGACCGTGTCTCCAAGCGCAGATAGTAACGACGGTTTAGTGCATTTCACGCCGGCGAATCTAAATGCAAAGCTGCATCGTGCGATAGAGCATCCAACGACGAGCCGGATGCTGCAAGCGATTTTTAATAACGAACGGTATTTTGCCCATCATGCCGCATTACCGTCGGTCGGCCAGTTTGGTGATGAAGGGGCTGCCAATCATACGCGCTTTTGTTCCGCTTACGATCGGCCGGGTGTTCAGCTTTTTGTTTACGGTCGTCAGGCGTTTAGCGAACGAGGTTTAAAGCCCAAACGCTACCCTGCCAGACAAACTCTTGAGGCCTGTCAGGCTGTCGTTCGACTGCATCAGATTGATGAAAGCCGTGTTGTCTATGCCCAGCAGCATCCAGATACCATTGATGCCGGTGTCTTTCACAATGACGTGATTTCGGTTGGCAATCAAAACGTATTCTTTTGCCATGAAGAAGCATTCCTTAGACAAGATGAGGTGATCAGCGAGCTTAAAGCCAAGCTTGGTGATACAGA
>NZ_LWFT01001154.1:0-1263 GCF_001635105.1 Oleiphilus sp. HI0079 | reverse complement strand
CTGTGCTGGTGCAGCGCTTTGGCGACAAGCTCTTTACCAGTGCCCGATTCGCCGTTGATCAACACCGTTATATTGGAGTGGGAGAGTCGACCAATTGCGCGAAACACTTCCTGCATGGCGGGTGCTTCGCCGATAATTTCGGTACTTTCACTGACTTTGGTTGCCGAGACGTCGTTGTTTTTAGCGCGCTGTTCTTGAGAGTGGGCAATCGCACGCTTAGAGAGTGATACGGCATCTTCGAGATCAAAGGGTTTCGGGAGATATTCAAACGCGCCGCTTTGATAAGACGTGACAGCGCTGTCAAGATCGGAATGCGCCGTCATGATAATGACCGGGATATCTGGGTCTTGCTTGTGGATCTGGCCTAGTAATTCCAAACCGTCAATTCCCGGCATGCGGATATCACTTATTACTGCATCTGGTGATTCACGCTCGAGGCTCTCGAGGACGCCGTCGGCATTCTCAAATGAGCGGATCGCAAAATCTTCTTTCTGAAGTGCTTTCTCAAGTACCCAGCGAATCGATCGGTCATCATCAATAATCCATACTAATGGTTGCGTGCTCATCCTTATAACTCCAAGGGTAGATAAACGATAAAGCTGGTATGGCCTGGCTGGCTCTCACACTCAACTAAACCGTGGTGTTTGGTAAAAATACTTTGTGTAATTGAAAGGCCGAGACCCGTGCCCTCTGCGCGGCCACTGATCATCGGGTAGAAGATGTTTTGAATGAAGTTTTTGTCTATGCCTGGCCCGTTGTCGATCAGCTCGATTCTGGCAACCAATCGATGCCGCGTTTGACCAATCGTAAATTGCCTTAAGGTTCTGGTACGAATGGTGATAGAGGCGTCTTCACCAGCTTGCGCCTGCTTTTCTAAGGCTTGCAGCGCGTTCTTCGCGATATTGAGAAAACCTTGTATAAGTTGGCTCTTGTCGCCCAAAATTTCGGGAATGCTTGGGTCATAGTCTTTAACGATGCGAATGGATTTTCCAGACTCTGCTAGGATTAATGCGCAAACCCGTTCAAGAATTTCGTGAATGTTGATCTCAGCCAGATTCAACGCTTTGTGCGTTCCAAGTAGGCGATCAACAAGTGAGCGCAGCCTATCTGTCTCATCGATAATAACTTGCGTGTATTCGCTCTGTTCCTCATCCAGCTCAGATGCGAGTAGTTGTGCAGCACCCCGGATGCCACCCAAAGGGTTTTTTATCTCGTGTGCCAAACCCCGAATTAGAATTTTTGCGGTTTCTTGGTTCTCATGTA
>NZ_LWFT01001153.1:0-518 GCF_001635105.1 Oleiphilus sp. HI0079 | reverse complement strand
CATCGCGATCTCTATATCTCTAACGCTTCAAGGGTGCGGGTTTCATGTCCGCACCGCAGACTTGGACTCTCTAGGCTTTAGCGAGGTAAGCCTTAGTTGCGATAAAACCTCATCTTGGGATTTATGTCAGGAACTGGAAAGGGAGCTAGCAAGCCACAAAGTGACAATGACAAAAGACGCGCTTTTTGAGCTTCGAGTTTTTAGTATCGAAGCAAAAGAACGCGTGTTTACGTTGAATCAAGACGCAACGGCGGATGAATACGAACTGACTCGCTCCTTAAAGTTCTCGCTCAAAGAATCCGCAAGCGATGAATCCCAGTACACGAACGAAATCAGTGCTCGACGTATATATCGCCATAGCTCATCTGAATTACTCGCAAAAGACCGAGAGCAAGCGGCGATCACAAAAGCNCTAGATCAAAGTCTAGCGCAAGAGATCATTCGACAACTAACTCTTATTCGTATCGGTAATTGAGACGTGCGGCTTAAACCAGCACAATTACGCTCACATCTAGAGG
>NZ_LWFT01001152.1:0-809 GCF_001635105.1 Oleiphilus sp. HI0079 | reverse complement strand
TGAGCGGACCCAGTATCAGCCCCCTTATAATTCAGAAAGTTCAGACAGTTCTTACAAACGCTGAGATTTGCGCTCCCTTCAACTTGTCGCTTGGTTATTTGGCTGTAGCCGAATACAGGGAACTCTCCGGTAATACTGTTAGTAACATGGTAGCGCTCAAACCGGTTTCGATTTTTCATGTCATCTAGTGTTTTGCAATCAGCGACATGAAACTTGTTTCCCTGACCGGGGCTCTGTATAGCCGTTTCAACTCGAAAGGCATGGTCGGGAATAAATAAGACCACCTGACGGCCATGTATTCCTAAAAGCCCTTGATCAGTTTCAAGGTCTTCTAGTTTTATTTCGATACCAGATTCGAGCTCGGTATCAATAGCAAATGTTGAGCTGTCCCAAATCTCATCGAGATCAAGCTTCTGTCTTTGGGCGCCCATTCTGTCAACACAGGCCCACAACTCATTTAGATCGATATCGAGCTTCATGATTATTCCTGCAATATACGTTTAATTTGTATATCCGCATTGGTAATCACCCGAAAGCTTACCCTCTTCGACGCCTGCCAGTTCTCATCGGTGCGCGTATCATCATGGTAAATCAGTTTAGATGACGACAATCCAACCGCAGCAATGTTGGACTTCATCCACTCCTTGCTAGCGATCACATCGGGCAACAAATAGACGTATTCCAGAACGGACCTTGTGCGTCTTTGAGATAAATCCATGTTCTTGAAATAAGCAACATCTAGTGGAGCATCGTTCCACGCACTATTCGTATGCCCCTCTATACGCACTTCATTAATTGAATCCCTAAAC
>NZ_LWFT01001151.1:0-1312 GCF_001635105.1 Oleiphilus sp. HI0079 | reverse complement strand
TAGATTTTCGTTCCATGCGTTATTTGCTAAAGATAACCGAGATTAAAACCAGTACAATCTTGGTTATCGGTTGCCTCAATCTCGGACACTCCCTTTTCATTTAGGTTTGCTATCAGCTATGGATACGTTTTTTATTGCAGTGCTCGCTTCTTCTGTTTGTTTGTCTTTGTTGGTCGGATTTGTTCTGGCAAAGTTGAAGGCGTCAACTCAGCAAAAAGCCTTGGAACTGGAGCTAGCAGAAATAAAAACCCGCTATGAGCACGAGCGTGAAAGTCTCGAAGCGCTTCAGGCACGCATGGATGAGAGCCAGCTCCTGCTGCGTGAAGAGCTGACGGATCTTAAATCTGAACTGGCTCATTCTCGCGATCAGTCAAAACAGTTTGAAGTGCTCGCCGAGCAGCGCGCTCAGCAAGCGAAGGGTTTGCAGGAGCAGTGCGATAAATTGTCGCTTCACTTAGACGAAACCCGCGCGAGCTTGCGTGACACAGAGTCGAACTACGAGCGCCTGAATACCTCGATGGAAGAGCGAGAAGCGAGCCATAAGCGAGAACTTGAAACCTTCAATAAGCAAAAAGAAGAGCTCAAACTTCAGTTCCAGCAGCTTTCCAACGAGATTCTACAAAGCAACTCAAAAGCCCTTCAGGAAGCGAATAAAGAGAGCTTAAGTGCAACGATCAACCCCTTTAAAACCTCGATTGAAGAATTTAAAAAGAAGATTGATGACAACGTACACCGCGAGACTATGCAGCGCTCTGAGCTGAAAAAAGAGCTCGAGTCATTGAAAGAGCTTAACCTTAAAATGACCACCGAGGCGCACGAGCTTTCGACGGCACTGAAAGGTCAGAAAAAACTGCAAGGTAACTGGGGTGGGTTGGTGCTGGAGAATGTGCTTGAACGCTCTGGGTTGCAGCTGGGTAAAGACTATAAGCGTGAAGTGTCGTTCAATACGGAAGAGGGTCGTCAAAGACCTGATGCCGTTGTGTATTTGCCGCAAGACAAACATCTCATTATCGATGCCAAGGTATCACTCAATGCGTATACGCGCTTTGTGAATTCGGATGATGAGACCGAGCGCGCGCTTGCCCTAAAAGAACATGTTAGCTCGATGCGTGATCGAATAACCGAACTTGCTGATCGCGATTATTACAAGTTGCCGGGTATGAATTCTCCTGAAATTGTCTTTATGTTTGTGCCCATTGAATCGGCATTTGTTGAAGCATTGAAGGCCGATGAGTTGCTGTTTCAGGAAGCCATTGTCAATAATGTCTTGGTCGCCACGCCGACGACCTTGCTTACTAGTCTCAATATCGTC